>NZ_JBHVTV010000002.1:65933-213655 GCF_042884475.1 Arthrobacter sp. NPDC058130 | reverse complement strand
CACTCTTCGTCGCCGCAGCGGGACATGTCCAGCGGTGGTGTGAGGCCGGAGTCCGGCCCGGACCGGACTTCGGGTCAGTTCCGCGGCTTGGTCCGGGCTGTCGCCGGTGCGGTCCACGGGTCCTCAGGCCACGGATGCCGGGGATAGCGGCCGCGCATTTCCGCCCGGACCTGCGCGTAGGGCCCTGACCAGAACGAGGCGAGGTCGTCCGTCACGGCCAGCGGCCGGCGTGCCGGTGAGAGCAAGTGGAACAGCACCGGCACGCGCCCGTCCGCCAGCCGCGGCGTCTCAGCCCAGCCAAAGCACTCCTGCAGCTTGACGGCCACCACCGGCCGGCCCGTGGTGTCACCAACCTCCGGGTAGTCGATCCGGATCCGGGAACCACTGGGGACCGCGAGCGTCTCAGGCACCAGTTCACCGAGCCGGGACGCCTCGGGCCAGGGAAGCAGTCGACTCAGCGGCCCGGCCAGGTCGATCCCGCCCGTGGATGCGCCGCCCGCCAGCGCGGCAAGCTCCGGGGCCAGCCACTCGTCCAGCCGGGCCAGCAGCGCCGGTTCTGAAACGTCGGGCCAGGACCCTCCCAGCTCCCGGTGCAGGAGGGCCAGACGGCGGCGCAAGGCCTCCGCGGCCGGCGACCAGCCGATGGTCGCCAGCCCCTCGCCCGCCAGGGCCCGGCCCACGGCTGCACGGCCTTCGTCCGCGGGAGGCCGTACCGGAGTGGACGAGAGCACGATTGCGCCCAGCCTGCGCTCCCGCCGGGCCGAGACACGGCCCTGGCTGAACCTCGCCTGCAAGGTGTCGCCCAGGAGGTGGCGGGCGGCCGCCTCTGCGGTGTCCGCCGTCAGCGGCGCCGCGGAGCGGATGAGGGCGCCGGTCCCCGCGGCGTCGCGCCCTTGCGCGCGTGACACTTCGGCCACGCCCAGCCACTCGTGCCCGGACAGCGGGCTGCCGGCCGGCAGCCCGGCCCGCGTTCCGGACGTGAGCAGGTATTGGGCTGGCCCGTCGCCTGGAACGCGGCGCGCCACACGGTCCGGAAAAGCCAGGGCGACGACGAAGCCGATCGCCTCCGCGGCGCCCACGGCGCCGGCAGGTCCGGAGGGCGCGACGCCGGACCCCTCCCGCCGCGCGATCGTCTCCATCCGCCGGACGTCCTCCGCCCAGCGCCGGGATCCGGGATCCCTCCCTGTCCTCAGGGCAGCCACAAGGCGGGTGAGGTCCGCGCCAGGAGCGCGCTGGTCCCCCGAAACGAGGGCGACCGCCTCGGCCGCCACGCGGTGGCCTACCGTCGCGGCGCCGGCCAGCAGGGCTCGGGCCAGCCGCGGGTCGGTCGGGACCCGGGCCAGGACCTTGCCCAGCCCGGTTGCGTGACCATCCGGCGCCACGGCGCCGAGTTCCCGCAGCACTTCGACGGCGTCGTCCATCGCGGCCTGGGGCGGAGCGTCCGGTAGGGCGAGTCCGCGGCCGCCGGGGGCTCCCCAGCACGCCAGGACAAGGGCGGCGCCGGTCAGGTCGGCTGCGGCGATCTCCGGAGTCTGGTGGGCCGGCGCCGCGCCAAAGGCCCTCTGGTCATAGCAGCGGATCACGGTGCCGGGGCCCTGGCGTGCGGCACGGCCGGCGCGCTGTTCAGCCGAAGCCCGGGAGCAGGACACTGTCACGAGGCCGGACATTCCGCGGCCGGAGTCGCGCCGCGGCTCGCGGGACAGCCCGGAATCGATGACCAGCCGGACGCCCGGGACGGTGAGGGAGGATTCGGCCAGTGCGGTGGAAACGATGATCCGGGCGGCACCCCCGGGCTCGCGCCCGGAGACTGCGCGGTCCTGCTCAGCCGGGCCGGCCTGGCCGTGGAGTTCCAGGATCTCGGCGTGGCTCCGCCCGCGCAGCCGGGCGGCAACGTAGGAGACCTCCCAGGCGCCCGGGACGAATACCAGGGCGTCAAGGTCCCGTCCGGCAGCCAGCGCGGCGGTGTGCCCCGCGGCTGCCGTGTCCGCCACGTGGTCCAGGAAGGCACGGGCCACCCCGCGCTCGTCCAGCCGCGGCACGGACGCGGGGGCCCATTCCACATCCAGGGGGAACAGTGCGGAGGGACAGTCGATAACCGGGGCCGGGCCGCCGTCGCCGTTTCCGTCTGTCCCGGCGCCGATCAGTGAGTCGCCGATCAGTGAGTCGCCGATCAGTGAGCCACCGATCAGGGCGGCGAAGCGCGGCGCGTCGAGGGTCGCCGACATGGCGACCAGCGTGAGGTCACCGCGCAGCTGCCGGACCTCGGCGAGCATGCCGACGAGGAGGTCGGTTTCCAGCCCGCGTTCGTGGACTTCGTCGAGGATGACGGCATCGGTGCCCTCGAGCCCCGGGTCCGCCAGGAGGCGGCGCAGCAGGATGCCGGGGGTAACGAACTCGATCACAGTACCGGGGCCCGCCTGGCGTTCGCCGCGGACCGTGTAGCCGACCCGGTCACCGAGCCTGGTGCCGTCGAGGGAAGCAAGGCGCCGGGCTGCCGCGCGGGCAGCGACACGGCGCGGCTGGGTGACCACGATCCGCGGACTGCCGCCGCTTCCGCCGTCGATCCTTCCGGCGGCGAGGTTGGCGAGCAAGGGTGGGACGAGCGTCGTCTTGCCCGTCCCGGGACGAGCCTGGACCACCGCGGATGCGCCGGCACCGCCGCCCCGCAGTGCGGCGGCGAGGCCCCCCAGCGAATCCGCGAAGGTCAGGCCCGCCCCGACGACGCCAAGATCGAAGAGGCCCTTGGAGCAGGCTGGGTCCAGTCGTGCGGTCGCGGAAGTCACGCCTCCATTGTCTCTGCAATACGCGTGGCCGGGGTTACGGGTGCGCAGTCAGGATTGTCTTGCCGCTGGCCACGGCACGGATTTCGACGCGGCGGATGTCGTCAACCCGGACCAGGGTGGTCGCCGTCGGCGTGGCCACTGTCCCGGGAGTCGCCGTCCAGGTGGCCACCTGTGTGGCGGCACCGCGGGAGTCAACAACCACCAAACCGTACTCCTCCGGGGTGCGGACAACGCCGGGTGTGGCGTAGTCGGCCGGGGTGGGGGTGTATGTGCACTTCCAGTCGATCTGCGTTCCCCACGGCTGCCTGGTCAGGGATCCCGTGGCTTTCAGTGTGCTGTCGGCTACCGGGGTGAAGTTCAGTGCTGTTGCGGACGCCGCCTGGGTCTGAGCGCCCGGCGGCGGGGAGGACGTCACCGCAACGGTGACTGCGCCGGCGGCGGCAGCGGCGCCCAGCATGAGGCTGGCGACTGCCAGGCGGGTGCGCCGCCGCCCGTGCTGGACCCTTTTGGCCAGCCCGGGTTGCAGCCTCGGGGTCGGGCTTTCGCCGTCAGTCCGGCCGAGGGCCTGTACTTCTTCGACTGACAACGCGGCCAGGAGGGACGGCAGTCCGGCAAGTTCGGCGACGGCGGCCCTGCAGCCCTCGCAGCCCGAGAGGTGCTCCTCGAACTCGTGACGCTCAGAGGACACCAAGGATCCCAGCACGTACGCGGCATCCCAGCGGCGGTATTCATCGGTTCCGTTGGAGCTCACGGAGTCACGCCCCCTTCCTGCAGGGCCAGCCGCATCGCCCTCAGCGCGTAGTGCAGCCGCGACTTCACGGTTCCCTCGGCCAGTTGAAGACTTTGCGCGATCTCGGCCGTTGTCTCCCGCAGATAGTACGAGTGAACGACGACGGCCCGGTGCTCGGCGGACAATCCCGCGAGGGCATCCGAGACAAGCCACCCATCCAGGATCCTGTCGACCCGGTCCGACTCCGGAATCTCAGGCAGCTGGTCGGTTTCCGTTTCGTGGCGGCGGCGGGCGCTGCGCCGGTCATCGATGACGAGATTGCGGGCAACCGTGTAGAGCCACGCCCGCACCGCCGCCTCCGGGCGCTGCAGAATCGCCGGGTGTTTCCAGGCGCGGATCAGGGTCTCCTGCACGACGTCGTCGGCCAGCGAACTGTCACGGGTCATTCTCATGACGAACCGCCATAGCGCCGGGCCGTAGGCCTCGTGCAGCGACCGCAGTAGCTCTGCCTCCTGATCGGACATTTCCGCCTCCTGGATGTAGGACGACGCCGGCCGACGATCAGTTCACCGTGCCCTGCTTCAGGCAGTGGCCGGGGCCGCCGTTGAACCCCCGGGCTGCCGGGACCGTTGTAGGGACAGCCCGGCCGTTCCTGGCCGGCCTTTCCCGAGGAGAGCGCAATGAAGATTTCCCGCCCGGCGTCTGCCGCCGCGGCGTTAAGCACCACCCTGCTGCTGGCGGCCTGCTTCGCCGGGCACCCTGCAACGCCCGCACCGGCCCCAAACATGGTGCCATCAGTTCCCGCGACGGGGAGCCCCTCGCCGTCGCCCAAAGACCCCGCAGACCCTTACATGGCTCCACCGCCGGCTACGTCCCAGGAAGCTGCGGCACCGCCGGCTCCGGCGCCGCTCCCGTCGCAGGTGGCCCCGGCACCCCCTGCTCCGCCCGCCATTGTGCCGGCCCCGATGGTGCGGCCTCCCGCCCCGGCACCGCGACGCGTCGTTCCGCCCGCGGCCCCGGCACCGCGCCCGATGGTTCCGCGTCCGATGATCCCGCGGCCCATGGTTCCGCAGCCCGCTCCGGCTCGTGGCGGGAACGATCATGATGCCGATAACAACGGAGGACCGGACGACGGTGACGGCAACAAATAGCACCACGGCGGGACCAGGACCGCGCCGTCGAACGGCACTGTTGTTCGTCGCGCTGCTAGGGACGACGGCGGTGCTGGGCGCCGGTGGCTGCGGTTCCCGAACCGGGAACCGGGCACCGGCGGCTTCCCCCTCCGGCGCAACACCGTTCGCCTGGTTCCATGCCGGCCAGGCGCCGGCAGGGTGGCAGTCAATGGAACTCCCGGACGCAACAGCAGTGCTGTCCGTCCCGCCGGATGCCAGCCCGGTCCCGGGCGACCCCGGCAGCGTATCCGCAACGGCCAAGGCGCCAAACGGTGACCTCAGAATCTACCTCAACGCCACGCCTCAACAGGGCGAGGAATCGTTGTCCAATTGGCCCGAGTTTCGGCTCGCCCACCTCACGGGCGAGAACGCCGCATCCGCGAACCGGCTCGCAGACCGTGCCGGAATGCCGTTCCGGGGAGGAGTCGGCTCATGCGTGGAGGACACCTATGTAACTCGGGTTGGCGCGCACAAATACCGGGAGATCGCCTGCCTCGTTGCAGGATCACAGGGTGGGAGCGTCCTGGTAGCCGCCGCACCGGCCGACGCATGGGACCAATACAGTCCCGTCATTGAGCAGGCGGTGGACGCCTATGCGCCCAGGTAGGTCGACGTCCCTGATCGGCGGCGGCCCGCGAACCGGTTGGATTCGGCAGAACGAAGGCGGGAGACTGGATCATCTCGATCACGAAAGTGGGGACCACATGATCAACCTCAAGCAGGACGCCGACGGCTTCATTCGGATGAACAGGCATTTCCCGGAAAAGACGCTCATCAGCATCACGTTTGCGGACGGCTCGGAGGGGGTCTACACCGGTCGCCGGCTCAACGGCCTCTACGACGAGGCCCTGGCGGAGTACCGGACCCAGAACCACCTGGACGCCAAAGGGTTCTCGCGGGCACCGAAGAAGACGGTCCACCCCGCGAACAAGATTGAGTTCGTTCCGGTCAGGGCTGGAATGGAGCCGTAACTAGGCGACGCCCACACCTCCCGGATTGTGCGCCGGCCTGCGGAGGGCCCGTGCGCGGATGCGGAGGTCGTTGTCATGTACCCGCCGGTCGACGGCTGGCACGGGTGCGCTCGCTGCCCTTGGCCGCGGTGCAGCCGGGCTTGGGGGCGTCTCTGCCGGGCACAGGTCACTGATCAGTCCCATGCCGGCGTACTCGCGCACCGCGCTGATGCCGGCAACGGCTGCGGGCTTGTCTGCAAAGCCCTTTGACACGGCCAGTACTGCCCCGTCCGGGGCCCTGAGCCGGAACCTGAAGCAGGCATCGGCATCTACGAAGAGTTCAAATGTGCCGGCCATGACGATCCTCCCGTTTTTGCGGGCTCCCCTTCCGGGCATCCTTGCCACGGCGTGGAAGGGGAAGCTTCGCTGCTGCCCGCTGGTTTGTCCTTGCGGCTGAAGAAATGACGTCAGCCCGTCCTAATAGTCTCGCCGTGGCCTTGAAACACCCGCAAGGTCAGCCGCGTAAATCCTGGGTAAACAGGAGCCAACAGCCCCGTACGGGCGGGCGCCGCAGACGCTGCCGCGCCTACAGGGGCGGCCAATGTTCGCTGCAGTAGGCACCACGGCTGGCTGCCGGGGACGCTGCTGGGCTGAAGCCGTCCCAATAGGCGGCGGCGGATTCGCTCCGTTCGGCCGGCTCCATTGCCGCCGTTCGGCCCGAATCGCCGAGAGGCCAGGTCATGGTTGAATCGTTGGACAAAATTTCCCCCCGTTTTGTTGGCTGAGGGCGCACCGGCTCGAATCGCGGACCGCCATGCGCCTCACGCCACCCTAACTTTGGGGACTGACACGAAAACAGGGCCTTAGGACCGTATCCGGGAACGCGCCGGGCACCTAGGAAGCGGCCCGGAAGGTCCACAACGGGCCTGAACCCGCCACCCGAAGGTTCAGCGGCTTGGCGAGAAACGGGCGGAAGTGTTTCATCCATTGGAAATGGAGGTCGTCCCGGCAGAGAATCGGAGGCATTCTTGGGGGCAGCCCGCCATCCACTGACAGGAAAGAAGGATGCGACGCCCCTCAGCGTTGAGGAAATGAACAAACAACTCCCGGTGGCCTACCGGATGGCAAGCCACTACACGCGCTTCCTGAACTGGATGACCCCCGGCGGGGCCGAGGCGTACTACGAACGCGTCGGCACGCCTATCGATTCGCACGTCCCGCCTGTTACGGCGGGCCGGAAGCCGAGCCTGCGTGAGTGCGCCGAAGTGGGCGCAGAATTCGGCATGACCTTCCCCGACGTCGAACGGGTAGCGCCGTCCTTCCGCCAGGATGCCGGGCTGCCGGCCGCCAGAGCCCGTACTTCCTCAGCGTCGGCGAGGGAGAGCGGCTAGTCAGCTACCAGACCATGTTCACATACCTGTCCCGGCCGGCGAATACGGGTTCGAACTACTTCGCTGTCCACACCAAGGGCGCCAAGTCCCCCTACATTCCGCTGCATTTCCACGAACAGCACACGGAGAACTTCCTCTGCACCGAGGGCCGGATGTGGATCTACGCCAATGGTCGCGAGGTCCTGCTCACCAAGGGCGACTTCCTGCACGCACCGGCGGGAACCATCCACTCCTTCGCCTTCGATTCGCACAGCACCCAGATGGTGGGGTTCCTGACGCCGTCGGTGTTCAACGGCTTCTTCGGGTACTTCAACAAACCGACCGAGGACTACATGTACACCGAGGGCGGCGAACCCTACATGGACATGGAGGGCTTCGGCCGCGCCCAGGCCGAGATGGACCTGACCGTGGTGCGTCCCCCGCCGCAGCGACGCGCAGCATTGGACATCTAAGGCCCGGCCAAGAAACACGGCTCGGCAGCAGATAGGGTCCGGAACTCCTCGAAAGTTCCGGACCCTATCTGTTGTTCGGCGGCTGCGGATTCAGTCCTGAAACGGGCGGGCTCCCTGGTGCTGGCGGACGAGCGTGCGGCCGTGGTCGTTGCCGTTGGGTGTGCGCATCACGGTCTGCATGTGGAACGGCGCCGGGGTGTCGTTGCTGAGGAAGACGCCGGTATGGTGATCCAGTTCCATGACGACCACGGGACTCTGGATGCGTAAGTAAAAGGCATCCCCGGGGTCCAGCCCCCGATCCAGCAAAACCAGGTCTGGCCGTAGTGCTCGTGGATTTCCCGGCGCCGCGCGGCCCTCGGTCCGTCCGGCAGGTGGGCGATGAAGTCGTCCACCAGCAGGTCAAGGATGGCGCGTGACCCGGCAGGCATGGATGCCGTCATCAAGCAGCCTGCTGATGAAGAGGCCGGCGTGGACGCCATGCCGGAGGGGCAGCTCCGGCGCACGTTGTCCGACGTGCGCCGCACGGGCGTCGCCATGATCAGAAGGTCAGCGCCGTCCAGGACGGTCTCCGTGGCCTCCCCCATTTTCGACGCTCAGGGTGCCGTCGTCGCGGCACTTTCCATTGTGGTTCCCGACGGCGGCACTCCCCGAACGTGCTGGCGCCGGCTGTCCAGGCAACAGCCAGGGCGGTCTCCCGAAATCTCGGGTTCACAGCCGAGGTCAGTGCCGGCGTGCGGCACTAGGCGCGGGCGTAAGGGCTCTAGACAGGAGCGGTCAATCGCCGGTGACGGCCCTCCTGGCTTTCGTTGGAATCAGGGCGCCACGGATTTCGGACGGACCACCAGGACAGGGCACGGAGAGTGGTTAGCCACCTGGGCGGAGACCGATCCAATGTGCAGGCCCGCGAAGCCACCGTGGCCGCGGGAGCCGACCACCACCAGATCGGCATCCCGCGCGGTCTCGAGGATTGCCGACGCCGCCGAGTCATTGTGAATGATCCGCGTAACCACGTTCACACCCGTCGCGGACTGCGCCGCCTCCGCTCCGAGTGCCGCCGCTTGCTGCTCCGGAGACTCTTCGGCCACAACCTCCCCTGCTGCGGTTTCAAGCAACGCGGGATACCACGCCATCGGCGCCTTGCTCCAAACAGTCACAACCCGCAACTCCGCGTCGCGGTACCGGGCTTCTTCCACGGCCCACTCGAGGGCGCCGCGGGATTGCTTGGAACCGTCAAACCCAACCACAATCACAAAAGAATCCGCGTTTGTCATGATTCCCGACTTTCACCGCATCTTGCGGAGGCCACCCCCGGGTACCCCGGCGCTACACCAAGTCTCAACCTCGCTGCCAGCCTGGGCCTCACCCAGGCCGGGTGAATTATCCGGCGGGGCCCGTCCCGGCCCCCGGCTCACACTATGCCGCGCTTGGCGGCTGTTTTCAGGGCATCGCGCCGGCTTCCGGCCCCGAGTTTTCGGTAAATGGACCGTTCGTGCGTCTTGACCGTGTTCACGGAGATGTAGAGCGCGTCGGCAATTTCGGCCGCGGTCATGATGGAGCGCATGTAGGCCAGGACCTCGCGTTCGCGCTCCGTCAGGCTCCAGTACGACTGAGTCCGAAGCTGGGCACCGCCCTGCGTATCACGTGCCATGAGGGCCGCGATGAAGGACTCGTGGGCCGTGCCCCAGACGGCATGCTGCACCAGCAGGTCCGCGAGTTCCTCCCGCCGCTCCGCGAAGGGGCGGAAGACGGATTCGGGCTCGGCACGGTGGACCGCATGTTCAATCCGTTCATGCGCCGTAGCCGTGTCTCCAGTTCCGTGGGCCACGAGCGCCTCGGTCAGGCTCGCGCAGGTGTCGACATAGGAGTTGCCTCGCCGGCCAGTCAATGACTCCGCGCAACGTTGGGCTGCGTCAATCTCCCCTCCGCGCCGCAGCAGCTCCGCCAGCAACGAATCCACCAGCGCCCCATGGCCGCCGGCGCCCAGCGGTTGCACGATCGCCAATGCCCCCTCCAGGTCGCCCTGGGCTTCAGCGACCTTCGCGACGGCAATAGTGTGCAGGGCGTTCCATGACACGTTGTACAGTCCCCGGGTGTGGAAGGATGCTAACGCCGAGCTGGATTCAGCAAGCCGGCCCGGATCGTCAATGGCACAATCGGTCAATACCCGATAGATGACACTGAGCGGTCCTGCCGGGAATAGCTCGCTGCCCAACCGCTGGGCCCGCGCCAGGTATTTTTGGGCAGCTGCCAGGTTGTCGTTCCAGTAGCACGCAATACCGCGGGCCAACCAAGCCGGAGCCATCCGCTCCTGCGAACTCCAGCCCAGCGCGTCGGCGCGATCCAACGCACTCGTGGCGTCCTCCGAGGCGCGCACCAGATCACCGGCTCCGGCAAACGCTAACGCAAGATCGGCCTGGGCACAGATTTCTATCGCTTCCAGCCGCACCGGGTTGCCGGTTCCGCCGGCTGCCTGGAGCAGGGCTTCCGCGAGGTCGCCGGTGCGGTGCAGCCGAAATTCCGCCTCGGCAAGGAGGAAGAGTCCGGTCGAACAGGCAGCAGAGTGGCTGTCCTCTGAAATGTCCCTAATTGGCCGGCCCCCGTCGGCCGGGGTGGCGTGGACGTCCTGGCGGCCGACGGACGGCGTCGGCTCGAAGTGGGCCCGGCACGCCTCAAGCCTCCGCCGGCGAAGGGCATCCAGGACATACGTCCGCGATAGTGCCCGCTCGGTGAGCTCCGCCGCTGCGGCGCTGTCCCCGGAAAGCATGCGGCAAACGGATCTGATCATCAAGACCTCGGGGTCCTCGCTCCACGGCGCAGGCAGGTCCCGGCACAGCCGTTCCAGGCTCTGGGTGTCGTTTCCCAGCACGAAGTCGAGCCAGTGCGCTCCGAGCGACATCACTGCCTGCCGCGGCGCCCGCCCCTGCAGCGCCTGGGCTGTGCACTCAACGACGTCAGAATCCTGGTAGTACCGCGCCGCCACCCGGTGCAGGCGCTCTGCAAGCAGGGGGTCGCGCCTCTCAAGTATTCGTCGGCACTGCGCCGCGAACAGGGAATGCCAGCGGTACATCGATTCACCACCGCGGTAGTCGTGCTCCTCGATGAACAGGCCGTTGCGAAGGCACTCCTCAAGCAGCACGCCGCCGTGCGGCCGGCCATAGAGTTCGACGGCAAGCCGCCGGCCAAGCCAGTCGCAGGTGGTGGCTCGCAAGATGAACTCCGCCAGTGACGGTTCGAGTTGGTCGAGGATTTCTTCCGCGACGTAGTCGGCGAGCGGTACATGCGTCGCAGTGGTTCCCGGGGCCGTGACCGGCGTCGTGATTGGCGCATTGCGGGCCTGCGCCAACGAGACGATTCCCGCGTGCACGGCGACCGGCCAGCCGGCAGTCATTCTCCAGAGGGAACCAGCGTCAAAAGCTGCGTCTTGTCCCAGCAAAAAGGCAAACTGGGCGACTTCCTCCTGCGTGAAGGCAAGCTCGGGGGCGCGCAGTTCGCCGAGGCCCTCGCCGTACCTGAACCTTTCCAGCTGGATGGACGTATGGCCCCGCCCGGACAGGACCAGCCGCAGTGACGGGGGCGCCGACGCGGCGAGCACCCCGACGATTCCAGTTGCTAGCCCCGGCCCGGCCAGGTGGACGTCGTCGATCACCAAGACAATCGGCTCCGTGAGCTCCTCGAGGGCGCGGAGCAATAGGTCGTAGGAGGCAGCCCCGTCATGGGCGAGACTCTGGTCAAGAGCCATCAGTGCATCGTTGCCCGGCATGGGCATCGTGCCCGCCGCGCGCTGAATCGCCCCGACAACCCCGTGAAAAAGCCGTGCCGGCTCGGTATCGAACCGATCGAGCGACAGCCAGGCGCACGGCAGATCGCAGTTGCGGACCCAGTCGCCCAGAAACGTGGACTTGCCGTAGCCGGCCGGCGCTGCGACCAGCGTCAAGCGGTGCGAATCGGCGGATGCGGACAAGGCGTTTTCCAGGCGCGGACGCGCCAACGCTCCAAGACCGCGCAGCGGTGGCCGGATCTTGAACTGAGGACCAGGCAGCCATCCAGCGTTCTGCATTTCTCCCACATAGCACATGCTAAGCGGACACAAAAGGGCCCTAACAGGGCGCAAAGACCCCTTGTGCGCCTGCGCGTGGCGCTCCAAACGACAGCCGACGCTACGCTCCTGCGGCGCCCCGCGAATTGCGGTACGGGGGTATCATCAGTCATGGCTACGAAGCACGGAAGCCAGACGGACCCGATTTTCCTCCGTGATCTCGATAAAGCCGGCCGGAGGCAGGTCCTTATTTATGCGGCAGCACGTCTGGCTGCATTTACCGTACTGGTCCTCTCCCTCTACTTCGTAATTCCAATAGGGGGATTCAACGGGGACAATCCGGCGGCTGCTTGGATCCGCCTGGCCGCTGTCGTATTGGTCTTTCTCGCCACACTGTCCCTTCAACTGCGGATGATTCTAGCGGCGCATATCCCCCAGCTCCGGGCGGCCGTGACAGTGGTCGAGGCCGTTCTCATGTTTCTGTGCCTTTTCGGACTGCTTTACACATCGCTGTCGCTAACTGACCCATCGTCATTTAGCGAACCCTTGAGCAAAACAGACGCCTTGTACTTCACGACCTCCACCTTTGCGACCGTTGGTTTCGGTGACATTACTCCGGTGAGTCAACTGGCGCGGTCAGTGGTTTCCGTCCAAATGATCGCTGATCTGGGGGTTCTCCTATTAGTGGTTAAAGTGGCCTTTTTCGCGGCGGGCCGACGTCTGGGCCAGTAGGCGGAAGCCACCATCTTCATCACCCAGAACGGGTGATGCTGAACCCATTTAGTGAAGATTGGCCGGAAATGGCGGGATATTTGGCGGGAAATATAGTAGCGGCACTTCAAACTCTTGGCGGCAAGCGGACGCGATGCGCCAGGCGGCACGGCGTGGCCAGAGGCGCCGCGCAGCAGCGGGGGCGGCAACCCTCCCGCAGCAGGAACAGATCACCCTGTGTGGGTGGGGTTGCACGGGCGCACCGCGTGGACAATGAAAATTGTCATGAGTGCCCAACCGCGGTACATCGGGCCGGGTCGACGAGTTGCAACCTAGGCGGAACCCTATGTCTCTTCATGATCAGCCCCCGAGCTCCAGCGGCACGGAACAGGAAGAAATACTCCGGCTGCGTGCGGAAGTTTCCCGGTTGCAGCAGGAACGGGACGAGGCCAGGAAGGCACCTCCGAGGCCTGCCAGGACGCATCCGGGGCTGGCCCGCCGGATCATCGCCATAGTGCTGGTGGTCCTGACGGCCGTACTGGCGTTCGCCGCGGTGCCGGCCATGTATTTGCGCAGTGAACTCATCGACACCGATCACTACGTGGCAACTGTGGCGCCGTTGGCCTCTGACCCTGCGATCCAGGCCGAGATCGCGGACAAGGTCACACAGCAGATCACCGACGCCGTGGACTTCAAGACCATCATTGGGGACGCGCTGAACGAACTGAGCAAAACGGCACCACGTGTGGCCGCGGTGATCACCGGGCTGGCCCCGGCGATTGCGGAGCAGACCAAGAACCTCATTCACACGGGTGTGTCCAAATTCGTCGCCACACCGCAGTTCCAGGGTCTTTGGGTGCAGGTAAACCGCGTGGCGCACCAGGGCCTGGTGAACCTCGCCACCGGCAACGCCGCCGGCGGCACCGTAAGTATTGACCAAAGCGGCACGGTGACGATCTCCACGAAGGAAATCATTGCCCAGGTCAAGAGTGCCCTGGTCCAGCAGGGGGTAGGCATCGCCGCTCGGATTCCGGACGTTGACGCGCAGATCACCCTGTTCAAGTCGCCCGAACTGGTCCGGGCCACGAATGCCATCCGAACTCTGGATGCGACCGCCCCCATATTGGCGTGGCTGACGGTGATCAGCGCCGTCGGTGCCATTGCGGTGGCCCCGAGTGGCAGGAAACGGAGCACCATCAGCGGCGTCGGCTTGGCGGTGGCCATATCCATGGCGGTGCTTGCACTGGTACTTGTGATCGGACGCAGCGTCCTCCTGAATTCGATTCCGCCAGACTCGGTCTCCCCGGCGGCGGCCCAAAGCCTGGTCGAAACGCTCCTGGTGCCTCTGCGCAACAGCCTGCGCCTCGTCTTCGTGGTGGGACTCATCATTGCCGTGGCAGCTTTTCTCGGCGGCCACTCCCGCCCCGCGGAGTTTGTCCGGCACGGCCTGGCGAGTGCCGGGGACTACATCACCGGGAAGGTCGGTGCCGGCCAGGCCCAGCCGTGGCAACGCTGGCTGGCCCGCTACCGTCGGATACTGGAAGCCACGGTGGTCGGTATCGCTGTGCTGGTACTGATCTTCTGGCAGGACCCGACGGCGGCCGTCGCCATCTGGACAGCGGTCCTTGCCGTGCTGGTCATTCTCCTGGTCGAACTGCTGTGCCGCCCCGCCGTTGCGCACGGCCCGGACGGCGAAGCGACCGCCCTCGCGGGGGGTCCCCCGGCACCTCCTGCAGGACCCATACCCGCGCCGGGCCAGGAGTCCGCGACTCAGGAGTTCGCGGCAGTGGCACCCGCAAAGCCCGTACCCGCGGGTGAAGAGGAGTCCGCGGCGGCGCCTCCCGCAAAGCCTGTCACGGCGGAGCGTCCCCCGGACGAGCCGAACCCCACGATCCCTCTTCACTGAGGGACGGGATCGAGGTGAAAGTAGCCAGCGTTAGGGAGCCGTGGGCGTGAACGGGAAGAGGTCTTCTCCGGCTCCGTGCACCACAAGGCATGTGGATTCCGGTATTTCCCTCCAGGCCCCCCGCAGGTCCCCCAGCGGTTCGGAAACCACCACGCGCGCGTCGGAGGAGAGCTCTTGGAGCATCGGGTTGTCCGGGTACTGGGCGCGAAGCGTGGAGATGTCGGCACTGTGGAACAGCGAGCGCGACATGCCTTCACTGGAGTAGCGGAACGCCCATGTGCTCTCGCCGTCGGTGGTCGCCACGGTCATCTGGATGGGGTACTGGATGCCGTGGCGCTTGCCGACGTCTTCAATCAGACCAACCGCGGAGGCGACCGCAGCACGCGGGTTCTGCTCCAGGCCGAAGGTGAGCGCGACGTAGAAGAACAGTTCCGAGTCCGTCGCTCCCTCGATCAACGGAAACAGCGAGGGCTCGACGGCGAAGGCCAAGTCGCGCTTCACGGTCGGGAAATCCGTGATGAGCCCGTTGTGCATCCACAGCCAGCGGCCGTGCCGGAACGGATGGCAGTTTGTCTGTTGAATCGCCGATCCTGTCGTGGCCCGGATGTGCGCGAAAACGCGGCCGGCGGATGCCTGCGCGGACAATTCGCGGAGATTGCGGTCGTGCCAGGCCGGCTCTGTGCTGCGGAACACCCCGGGCGTCGGAGACGATCCATACCAGCCAACGCCGAAGCCATCGCCGTTGGTCGTCTCGACTCCCATGCGGGCGTGCTTGCTCTGCATGACGAGCGAGTGGACAGGTTTGTACAAAAGATCATCCAGTTTCACGGGTGAACCCGAATATGCGAGCCAACGGCACATGACGTCCTCCTCATTTTGGACAGCAGTCCATCATGGGTACCGGGCCCGCACATCATCATCCGGGGGTGATTCGACGGGCCACGGGCGGGCCTGGGCGCCGCCCGCAGGATCACCCCCGGCGGGTGAGGCGCCCGGGTTGTCCGAAGCCAACACTTGTTGTACCTGCCAGTGATTGGGCTGCCAGGCGCGAGCCATGAAAAGTGCGCGAGCGCATGAAGAGCGCGAGTCCACGGAGAGAGGGGCCTTGCAATGTCGAGACCACGACCAGTCCGCGCACTGATTGCGCTCGGTGCCGCAATCGGGCTGCTCACCGGCTGCAGCACCACAAGTCCGAACGCCAGCCCCGCCACCAGCCAGACCCCGAGCGTCTCACCAGTGTGCGCCACCTCTGCTGCGTTCTCCGCATCATTGACGAACTTCAAGGACACCCTCAAGCCAGGTGCCACTTTGGAGCAGATCCGGTCGGCCCGGGAGCAGGTGGCTAAAGCCTATGATGATCTCGTCACGGCAGCCGGCGACGCCGCCAAAGAACGCGTGGATGCCGTCAAGTCTGCGCAACAGAAGTTTGCGTCCGCGGTCAACGCCGTTCCCGACACCGCGACCCTGACCCAGGCAGTCGACTCCCTTCGGGACGAAGCCGCAAACGTGCAGGCCGCCGTCAGCGACCTCACGAATGACGCCAAATGCTAGGGCCCCGCATGGGTGTTGGGCCTGTGACCTCATCGCCCGCACGGCGCCTGGTTCACAAGCAACCCCCCGCAAATTGAATGATCGCCAATGGAAAGTAGGGAAGCCAAAATGAGTTTCTTCCAGAACTTTTGGGAATTCTTGTGGTGGATGTTCATCTTCTATGCGTTCTTCGCCTTCCTATGGGCGTTGTTCATGGTGATCGGGGACCTGTTCCGCGACCACGAACTCAGCGGCTGGTGGAAGGTCGTCTGGATCCTCTTCCTGGTCTTTGTACCCCTGTTGTCCGTATTGACGTACATGGTTGCGCGCGGCAAGGGAATGGCGCAGCGGTCAATGGAGGCGGCACGCAAGAGCCGGGCGGAAACCGATGAATATATTCGCCAGGCCGCCTCGGCGAGTCCAACTGAGGAGATCGCTAAGGCCAAGTCACTCATGGACGCTGGAACCATCACTCCGGAGGAGTTCAACCGGATCAAGAGCAAGGTAGTCGTCTGACACAGATTGGGGATCCCTCATAGTCGGGGACAAGCCACAATGAAGTCACTACTCAGCACGCCTCCTCGCCCCTAAGGTGGAACCAGGCTGAACCAAGGAGGGCCCAATGGAGCCGGCATCATCGGAACCCGGTCCACGTCCGGCCCTCCCCCGCAGCGTAACCATCCTGCTCGCCCTGGCCGGCGCGGCCGTAGTGGCATTCGGCCTCGGTGCGATGCGGGGAATTGTCACACCCGTGTTCTTTGCGTTCGTGCTCACGCTGTGTGTCCATCCCCTGCGCCGCTGGATGCAAGGACGGGGAATTCCCCGGGGAATTGCCACAGGAACCACCATCGCGGCCGTCTTCGGACTACTGACCGCCTTCGCCGCCGTCCTCATTGCCTCACTGGCACAGTTTTCCGCGCTACTGCCCCAATACGCCCCCCAAATCCAACAGCTCGGCGCCACCATTTCCAATGCGCTGGAATCTATCGGTTTTGGCCCCCAGCAAGCCCAGGAAGTCCTGAACGGGTTCACCCCCGGCCGTATCATCGGGTTCCTCGGCGGCCTCCTGGGGAACATCGCGAGCCTGGTCACCAGTCTCGTGATCATATTGACAATGCTCATCCTCATGGCAATCGACGGCTCGCGGGTACCTGTGATCCTGACGCATCTGAACTTCCACCGGCCGGCACTGGTCGCCGCCTTTGACGTCTTCGGAACTGGTGTGCGCCGCTATATGGTGGCCACCACCGTGCTCGGGGTCGCCCAAGGCATCTTCAACTGGCTGGTCCTGGTCATCCTGCAAGTCCCCGGGGCCCTGCTCTGGGGGTTGTTGTCTTTCATCTGCAGCTTTATCCCCAACATCGGTTACTTCATCGCGATCGTCCCGCCGCTGTTCTTTGGATTCCTCACCGGTGGCTGGACAACGGTCGTGGCGATCATCGTCATCTACGGCGGGATCAACAGCGTCATCCAGTCCATCATTCAACCCAAGTACGTGGGCAGCGCTGTGTCTCTTAGCGAGACTCTGACCTTTGTCTCCGTCCTCTTCTGGGCTGTGGTCCTGGGGCCCGTAGGCGCCATCCTCGCCGTCCCCCTGACGCTCTTTGTCCGCGCCATCCTGCTCGATTCCGATCCCGCGCTCGCATGGTGGCGGCCGTTGACGGGAGACAGAACAGACGTTCAACTTCTCCTCAAGCAAGAGGACGAAGCGATCCGGTCCCGCCGCGGCCGGCCGCGGCGGGACCGGCCGGACACCACCACCGGCGCCGGCACCGCACCAACAGCATGACACGCCGTCAGGATGCTGCCCGGGGCAGGTGAGAATCGCATGCTGAGCACTGTCACGAGCCTGCTGCTGTTCGGCCTCGCCGGGGCGATAAGCACCGTGCCTGTCAGTGTGACGATCATGATCCTGCTTTCCCCAAATCCACGCCGCGGCGCCCTTCCCTTCCTGATCGGCAGCCTTGCGGGTTCGGTTGTGGTGGTGGGCCTGTCGGCGGTCGGGCTGCAGTTCCTGCCCGTCCGCCCTCCGCTCCTGCGTAAGGAAGAATGGGTGGCCCAGTTTGCCATTTGGATCGGTGCACTTCTGATTGGTTACTCCGTCTACCTCTTCGTGAGCAAGGGCCAGCGGGACAACGCCATACTTGGCAAGATGACGTCGAGGTTCCGCTCCGCCCGGCCCTGGGAATTCGTCGTCCTGGGCCTGGGCTTGAACCTTCGCCCCAAGGCAATCCTGCTGGCCGTCACGGCAGGTGCCGTGATCAGTGTCCAGGAACCGTCGCCGCTGGAAGGGAGCATCCTGATCCTCGCCTACGCCCTCGTGGCCCAGTCCGCCGTCGTCGTGCCCGTCGCGGTGTGGCTGAAGTCTCCGGAGCGCGCCCAAGCGCCCTTGACCACCTTCTACAACTGGCTGCAGCGCCACGGGCGCAGGATCGCGGCGGTCGTCACCCTGGCGATCGGGCTCTTCATCGTCGGCTACAGCCTCCTGCAACTCTGAGTGCACCTCTGACCGTTGGGCCCGCGCAGATCAGGCCCACAGATTGGGCCCATGCCGCGGCCAGCCTCAATCGAGGAAAGCGGTCAATCCAGGAACGCGCCTTCTCCGGAGCCGGAGGGCTTGGGATCCGGGATACGCATCATGCGGAATGAGATGAGCAGGCCTGCCGCACTGGCGAGGATCGGAATGAGCAGGCCGATCTGGAGGGAGATAGGCCGGGCTTCGGTGTTAATGCGGATGATTTCGGCCTGGATCTCCGCCGGCTGACCGGCCAGGAGTTCAGCAAGCTGGGTATTGCTCATTACTTGCGCGTCGTCTTCGAGGACCTGCGCGACCTGCTGCTGCTCGGCCGGCGGGAGCACTGTGCTGGACGTCGCGAGGCTGGTGAAGATGATCGAGAGCGATGCCAGCATGATGGCTCCGGCGAAGGCCAGGCCAAAGGACAGTCCGAACGAACCTGCCGCAGAATTTACACCGGCGGCCTCGCTGACGCGTTCGTCCGAGATTGGGGACAGGGTGTAGTTGTTCAGCTGCGATACCAACAGTCCGAGGCCGCAGCCCGCAATGATGAGCGGGATCAGGAGCCACCAGCCGGAGTCCGCACGCGGCACAACCGGGAGGATGGCGAGCAACCCCACCATCAGGAGGATGAAGCCCCACCTGATGATGCCTGCCGGACGCCGCGTTCCGGCCCGCTTGCCCGCCAGCAGGGCGACACCGAACATGCTGAGCGAGAGCGGCGCAATGGACAACCCTGCCTGCATCGCGTTGTACTCGAGGACCATCTGAAGGTAGATCGGCAACACGATCATGGTGCCGCCGAGGGCGACCTGCTGGAGCATTTGCTGGGTGGCGCCAAACCGGAAGCCCTTCGATCGGAACAGTCCCGGGTCCAGGAGCATCGCCTTGCTGAGGCGCTCCCGCCGCACGAGCCAGTAATACAGCCCGGCCAGGCCGGCGGCCCCGACCACCAGGAGCGCCCCAACGGCCTCGCCGCCCTCCTGCCAGACCAGGATGCCGAAAACAATGCCTCCCATGCCGATGACGGATAACACCGATCCAACGACGTCAAACTCCCGGGGTCCCGTATATGGCACATCGTGAACGAGCTTGATTCCGGACAACACGACAGCAATGATGACGGCCTCCAGCATGAAGGCAACGCGCCACGAGAGAAAGGTGGTGATGAAGCCGCCCAACAGGGGCCCGACGGCGGCGGCGATCGCCGCCGAGGCTCCGACGAGGGCATAGACGCGCTTGCGGGCTTCTCCGTCGAAGTTGCCGTGGATCAGGGACTGCATGGCGGGAAGGAGGAGCGAGGCGCCAAGGCCTCCGATCAGGGCCCAGAAAATCAGGATCGGTACGATGCTCTGGGCGAGCGTCATCGCAATCGCGCCGACGGCATACCCGCACAGGCCCAGGACGTAGGCGCGTTTGCGCCCGATCAGGTCGCCCACTTTGCCGCCGATCAGGATGAACGCTGCGGACACCAGCGCCTCGATGGCGATCGTCGCCTGAAGGTCGCTGACCGTGCTGTTGATGTCCCTGACAACAGCGGAAATTGAGACGTTCATGATCGATGTGTCGACCACCAGGACGAACATCGCCATCCCCAGCAGCAGCGCGAGCTTCTGGTTGAATTGCACCGGCACGTTCGTGGCGTCGTCGGGAGGCTGGTTCGCGGCGTCGTCGGGAGCGTTCATTGTTGGCCATCCCCGCGGCTCGCCGCGTCCCGCGTCGATTCACAGCCGGACATGCCGCCTCCTCTGCCGTAGACCGGGCGGGCGCACGCACAGGCCCGGACCTCCAGGAACGCATCCCGCCAGAGCCCACCGTAGTGCGATGCTGATGCCACGCTAGCCGTCCGGCACGAGGACCGAATCATTCCCGGCGGGTGAGGTTTCGGCGCTCGCGGCCCTGACAGACAATGGTTCGCGGACCCGACGAGCCAACCATGGACGCCAGCTACCCCATGGGATGGCCTAACCTAGGAGACTGGCCTCGGCGTTACTGCGGGGCAGATTTCTTGTCCCGCCCCACCGAGAACCAGCCCCGGAGGCATTCCACCATGGTCGAACAGCTGACGGCATTTGTTCTGACTTGCCTCGTCGTAGTCCTGGTGCCCGGCCCCGACTTTGCCCTCGTCCTCAGGAACGCGGCCCGCGGCCCTCGCGCGGCGGCAACAGCCGCCGCCGGAATCATGGTGGGCAACACGATCCTTGCCGCACTGGCCGTGCTCGGTGTCACGGCGCTGCTGGGGGCCTCGGAGGTCCTTGGGACCGGGAACCGGATTGCCGGAGCCGCCTACCTGCTCTACCTTGGCGCCCGGGCGCTCGCCGAGGCGTTTGCCAGGACGGTCAGGCAGCCGGCACCGGCGGCGGAACGCGCGCCCGGCGGCAGTTCACCCTTCGTACAAGGAATGGTGAGCAACCTGCTCAACCCGAAAGTCGCCGTCTTCTACTTGTCGCTCTTCCCGCAATTCAATCTCACCCCGTTGCCGACCCTCGTCCAGCACGCCTTGATGGCGGGTATCTTCCTCCTGATCGCCCTGGCCTGGTACGTGCTGCTGGTCAGCGGACTCAAGAAGGTGACTACCGTCCTCGCCCGGCCCCGGACCAACCGGATCATCGTCGGGGGTTCGGGCGCGGTCCTGGCCGGGGTCGGCGGCGCCGTTCTGACCAAGACGCTGGTCTCCGCCTAGCCGCGGCGCACGGCTGCGCCCGTCCCGCCCTGGTCCTTGGGTCATTCGAAACAGGTGATGGCCCTACCGGGACCATGCGCCACGGTGAACGCCACCTGGTCCTCCGGAGGATGGCGGAATCCAATGCCACAACCCGGGCGACGGCGAAGCCTCTGCCACCGGCGGCATCCATCGCTACAGTTGGAATGACGTCAGGTCGACGGTTTTGGCCCGCAGAACCCAGGAGACATTCCATGAGCACCCAACAGCTGATCATCATCGGATCCGGCCCTGCCGGCTACACCGCGGCCATCTACGCCGCCCGCGCCGGCCTCGAGCCGCTGGTCATCGCCGGGGCCGTCACCGCCGGCGGCGCCCTCATGAACACCACCGATGTGGAGAACTTCCCCGGATTCCCGGGCGGCATCCAGGGTCCGGAGCTGATGGACGGACTCCAACAGCAGGCTGAGAAGTTCGGCGCCCAGGTGGTCTTCGACGACGTCACCGAAGTCCGGCTCAGCGGCCACCTTAAGCGCGTGGTCACTGGCGCCGGGGACACCCACGAGGCCCCGGCCGTCATCCTCGCCACCGGTTCCGCCTACAAGGAACTCGGCCTGCCCGAGGAGAAGAAACTCAGCGGCCACGGCGTCTCCTGGTGCGCCACCTGCGACGGGTTCTTCTTCCGCGAGCAGGACATCATTGTTGTCGGCGGCGGCGACTCCGCCATGGAGGAAGCGACCTTCCTGACCCGCTTCGGGAAGTCGGTGACCGTGGTGGTCCGCAAGGGCGAACTGCGGGCCTCCCGCATCATGGCCCAGCGCGCCAAGGACAACCCCAAGATCAGCTTCGCCTGGCACTCCGCCATCACCAAGATCCACGGCGACGCCAAAGTGACGGGCGTGACATTGACGGATACCCGGACCGGCGAAACCCGCGAACAAGCCGCCACCGGCATCTTTGTCGCGATTGGGCATGTCCCCCGGACCGAACTGCTGACCGGCCAGATTGACCTCGACGCCGAGGGCTACATCAAGGTGGACTCCCCCACCACAGTCACCAACCTGACCGGGGTCTTCGCGTGCGGGGACGCCGTGGACCACCGCTACCGCCAGGCCATCACCGCCGCCGGCACCGGCTGCGCCGCCGCCCTCGACGCCGAACGCTACCTCGCGGCGTTAGAGGATGCGGACAGCATCGCCACAGCCCTGGTCGAAGAACCCACCCACTCGTAGATCGTGAGCACTCACGCCTCAGGCGCTGTCTCATCCTGCGCGGCCGGACCAGGCCGGGCCGCCGCGGCGTCTGGTTGACGCGACGGGGGTGGCGGGAGGTTCGCGTCGAGCTGGTCGGCGTCGACGGCGGCTAGGTTGCGGATCAGGACGATGAGCCAGGAGAAGATCAGCAAGGCGGCGATGAGCTCCACCGCGGTCAGGTTGTAGTAGCCGACGGGGAACCACAGCACCGCGGCAGCGATGATGGCGGCCAGGAAAACCCAGCCGAGCGCGGCGAAGGTCGCCGGGATGGACGGCACCAGGGCACGGATGCGGACGATCAGGGACCCGTACACCACCACCATGCCGGACGCGGCCAAGGTGTGGAGGCCGAAGCGCTCATCGACGGGGAATACGCCGACGCAGGCGAGGAAGATGCCCAGGAGGACGATCCCGCCTTCGAGCAGCCTGACCCGATGACGAGCGGACGGGGTCGCCGCCGTCGTCGCCAGCGTCATAGTGGAGTATCCCGCCAGGGTGGTGACCACGACGCCGGCGATGATCAAGGTGAAGTTGAAGGTCACCCCGGAGATATCGGAGCTCGCGCCGAGGGCGCTGAGGTGCTCTTGCCACCACAGTGGGTCCTGCGCAGTGAGCATGCTGGTGAGGACGCCGGTGACGAGGAACCCGGCCAGGAGCGCGGCGAGCCGGTAGGCGGTCATGCCGAGCGCCGAGAGGTAGGCGATGTAGGCGCTGACGGCCCCCGTGGTCCCGACGAGGACGGCAGCTGCCACAGGGTAGAGGACCGCACCGATGAACGCCTGCTGGAAGATCGCGAAGAGCGCCAGCCAGCCAAGCAGGAAGATGCAGGCGTGGGTCAGTGCGAGGGCGGCGATGTCGATGCCGTTGCGGATCCGGCCGGCGCGGGCTGATGCTGACGGGGCCGGCGCTGAGCGGAGTTGCCCGCGTTGCACGCAGCCGGCCACCACTGCCCCGGCCCCTAGGGCCGCGGTGCCGAGTGCCGCTATGTCTCCGGCCGAACCGCGTCCGGACAATGCGACAGGTTCCCGCCCGACGAGCAGCAGCGCGACGCTGCCGAGGACCAGGAAGCCGGCGCTGCCGATGACGAGCGCCCGCGACTCGGACGTGACGGCTGCAGGCTGGGTTGGGTCCGACATCATTCACTTCGATTCACCGGGGCTGTTGCGAGTAACCCCACGCTATGGCCGCTGCGGGGCTGGTGCCGTCACCCGGAGCGGATGAAACCGGAGCGGATGAAACCAGAGCGGATGAAACCCAGCGCTGCGAAGACACAGCGCTGCGAAGACACAGCGCAGCTAAGACACAGCGCTGCGAAGACACAGCGCAGCTAAGACACAGCGCAGCTATGACACAGTGCAGCGCCGGCGGCGGCCTACTGCCCCGAGTGCGGAATGATCAGGACGGGCCGGACCTGCAGGCGTGTCAGGGACACGCTGACCGAGCCCTCCAGCAGCCGGCTCATCCGGGCAACCCGCCCGGGCCGCTGCCCGCCGACGATCAGCGCAGCCGCATCCGTGCTTTCCGCCAGCCGAGCGAGCGCCCGGGCAACTTCCCCGTTCAACACCCGAAAGGACCATGCGCCGCCGGGCGCCCCGAGAATGCCCTCAAGACAGTTCAGCAGTTGAGGGGCCGGGAACTCGGCTTCCAGGTTTCGGGCAGGGTCCAGGGACGTGCCGTCCCGGTAGCCGGCCTGGTCCCACTCCGTGAGATAGCTCGCCGGGTCGACGAACGCGCAGATCAGGTGGGCCCCCAGGACTGATGCGAGCCCTGCGGCGGCCCGTACCAGCCGCTCGTCGAATTCCCACGGCACGCCGAGAACCAGCGGGCCGGCCGACCACGCACCGTCACCAGCCTGACCGAAATCAGCTGGCGATTCCACGTCATCCATCAGTTGCGGCTACCACCGAGGGGCCCTCTATGCCCCGAGGGCGTGCAGGGAATTCACGCCTTCATTATGCCCTTGCCTGGTCCTTCGGGGCACGGCCCTAGCTGGCGGCGGCCGGCTCCAACGCCTGCAGCAGCGGCGTCGTCGGCCTTCCGATCAGGCCGGACAGTTCGCCGGTGACGGCGGCCAGCAGCCCGGCCTTGGTGTCCGTGTCAAGGGCGGCGAGGAATCCGGCAGTGCCCTCGTCCAGCCCGGCAGTGGTCAGGAGCTGAACCAGTTCGGGTGCCGAGACGGGCTGGTACACAACTTCCCTGCCCGCGATCTGGCTGATCGCCGTGGCCAGTTCCTTGAAGTCCCAGGCGTAGTCGCCAGAGAGTTCGTACGTGCGGCCCTCGTGCCCGGCGGTGGTGAGAACGGCCGCGGCTGCGGCGGCGTAGTCGGCCCGGGTGGCGCTGGCCACCCGGCCGTCACCGGCAGCGGCCACGACGGCGCCCGTCTGCCGCGCCGTGGCCACGGTCTGGGCGTAGTTTTCGGTGTACCAGCCGTTGCGCAGGAAGGTGAAGTCGAGTCCCGATGCGCGGATGAGCTGCTCCGTTGCCTTGTGCTCGGGTGCCAGGATCAGTGCGGTGGTGTCGGCGGCCAGGACAGAGGTGTACGCGATGAACCTGACGCCTGCGGCCTTGGCCGCGGCGACCACGTTGGCGTGCTGCTCCACCCGCGAGCCCACCTCGCTGCCGGAGACCAGCAGGAGCTTGTCGACGCCCGTGAGGGCGGCTTCGAGCGCGGCCTGATCGGAATACTCCGCGACGCGCACCTGCACGCCGCGGGCACCGAGCTCTTCGGCCTTCGCGGCGTCGCGCACCACCGCGACGAGCGAGGCCGGTTCCTGGCCGTTGAGCAGTTCCTCGAGGACCAGCCGGCCCAGCTGTCCTGTGGCACCTGTTACTGCAATCGTCATGTTGCGCTCCTGGAAATCGTGGTGAGGTTCATGCTGTGAAGTTGAAATCAGCGTGAAGTTCGTCGGGTTTCTGGCCGTCCGGCGAACCGGCGTCCGGGATTCACAACCGGCTCCCGGTGCGCGCCATTCCCGGCGTTACGCTGTGCGACGCCGGCGATCGCACGCCGATATAGGGTGCTCGGACCCTGCGGTTAGGTCAGGGTCCACGAACGCTTTGACAGCCCGTACCAGAACCCGTCGATGGCCGTCCTGGCCTGGATGTCGCCGGAGCCGTAGGCGGCCCCGAGGGCAACGTAGAGCGGAGCCCAGTGCTCACTGCGGGGGTGCGCTTCGCGGGCGGCCGGCGCCTTGTTCAGGAAGTCCAGGATGGAGTCCACGTCGCCGCGGACCATGGCTTCCTCGGCCCAGTGGTCGAACTCACTCGAGGCTGCAGGCGGGGTGCTGTCCGGTCCGCCGGCGGGATTGAACCACCGCAGGTTGTGAGTGGTGAATCCGGATCCGACAATCAGCGTGCCGCGGTCACGCAGGGGCCCAAGCGACATCCCGAGTTCGAACAATCCCTGCGGATCCAGCGTCGGCATGGACATCTGCACCACCGGCACGTCCGCCGCCGGATACATCTCCTTCAGCGGAACGTAGGCACCGTGGTCCAGGCCGCGGCTTTCGTCGCGCGCCACATGGTGGCCGTGGGCGGCCACGAGCTTTTCCACTTCGGCAGCCAATTCAGGCGCCTGCGGGGCGTCATAGGCCACCTCGTAGTACTTCTGGGCGAAGCCGCCGAAGTCGTAGACCAGTCCCGGGTCACGGCCGGTGGCGCTGAGCGTCACCGGGGCATTTTCCCAGTGGGCGGAGACCATGAGGATGTCCTTGGGCTTGCCGAACGTTGTGGACCACTCATTGAGTTCGCGGGTCCACGTGGAGTCGTCGGCCAGCGGGGGCGCTCCATGGCTGAGGAAGAGGACGGGAGGCCGGTCGGCGGTCTGAGTCATGACATCATCGTAGCCCGTTTTGATTGAAGCTTCAAGTTTATCTTCGACGCCGCCACCGCCGTTTAAACGACATGGTCAGAATGTGGGCACCGTGAACCCGAGGCCCAGGAGGCCGCGGCCCGACTGCTCGAAAACAGGATCCCTGGTGAGCGCCGCATGGTTCATCAGGACGTTGACGTCCCGCTGGATGCGCTGGAGTGGATGCGATAGCCGGTGGACGCTCCCGCCGGATCCTGCCATGACCACCCGGACCGCCTCCGCCGACGCCTCGCCGCTCAGCGCAAGGGAGAGCCGGTATTGCCCGCGCTCCCTGTCCGTCATTGTTGCGGGCCGGCGGGCATGGGAGGCAGCGATCACCCGCATCGCCTCCTGCCAATGCAGCCTCGCCGTGGCTACCAGGCCGTAGGCCTGGGCATAGCGGACCTGCGCGAGCGGCGAATCGGCCTGCCGGGCCTCCACCGTGTGCCTGACCTTGCGCACCATCATCAGCTCGCGGAACAATTCGACGGCGTACTCGGCGGAGCCCAGGGCGGCGGCCGGTGCGACCAGGTTCAGGAGCGGCCCCATGGGGGTGTGGATCAGCGGATCCCGGTGGAGGCCGCTGCCCGGATTGGCCTCCGCGCCCAGCAGGTCCCAGTCCAGGGTTCGATGCTCAGGGACGAACAGGTTCCCGGCGCGGATGTCATTGCTCCCGGCCCCCCGCAGGCCGGCCGTCTCCCACACATCGAGGACCTCGACGGCGGCCACCGGCACCAGGCACTGCAGGCGCATCCCGCCGTGCTGCGCGGCGAGCAGGGCCCACCCGGAATGCATCACTCCGGAGGCAAAGGTCCACCGGCCCGTGATGGAGTAGCCGCCGGGAACCTTCTCGGCCACACCGGCCGGTGAACCGGTGGCGGCCGCCAAGGGAGCCGGGCCGTTGGCAAACACTTCCTCCTGCGCCCGCCGGGGCCAGCGGGCGAGCATCCAGACATGCTCGATCAGGTGGCCTGCCGTCCATGCCGTGGAGGCGCAGCCCCGGGCAAGCCGGCGGACCACCTCACCGTATGTCTCCAGGCCCATTCCAAATCCCCCGACCGCCTTCGGGGAAAGCAGGTGAAAGATTTCGGCCGTCCGCAGCTCCGCCATAGTTGAGTCCGGGATGCGGCGAAGGCTTTCTGTCTCTGCGGCCCGCTCACGCAGGGCCGGAATGAGCCGCTCCGCCCGGGCGAGCATCTCTTCAGGAACGGGAACAGCGGCAGGCGACGATGCGCCGGGACGGGCCGCGGCTTCGGCGCGGGCGCTGAGTTTCGGCAGGATGTGCGGCTCGTGCCGGCCGACACCGACGTCGGGCGGCAGCACAATCGTGTGGGCGGTGTGATCGCGCTTTGCCGCCAGGTACCGGAGGTTTGCCGGGGAGGCATGGACGCCCGTGGCGATCTGCGCGGAAACGTTGACGCCAAGGGCCCTCAGCTGGGCGGCCTTGTCCGGATTGTTGCTGAGCAGGCGCACGGTGCCGGTGCCCAGGGCGGCGAGCATCTGGGCCGCAGCCGTGTAGTCCCGTTCGTCTTCGCCGTGGCCCAGGGCGAGGTTGGCCTCGTAGGTGTCCAGCCCGCCATCCTGGAGGGCATAGGCATCGAGCTTGGAATACAGGCCGATGCCCCGGCCCTCCTGGCGCAGGTAGAGAAGGAACCCGCCCGCGTCGGTGATCCGCTCCACGGCCTCGCGCAGCTGCGGGCCACAGTCACACCGCTGGCTGCCGAACACATCCCCGGTCAGGCACTCACTGTGCAGCCGCACCAGGGGTCCCGCACCACCCGGAACGTCCGCTCCGACTGCCGCCTCCCACTCGCCGAGTGCCAGCAGCACATGCTCTTTTCCATCCGCGAGCCCGCTGAAGGTCATCACCTCGGCAGCGGCGGTGAAGCCGTCCGGGAATCGCAGCGGCACCGAGACGCGGCTGCGCACAGCAGCGGCGGCCGTCCGGGTGATGGTCTCTGACGCAGTGGTCATCTCGGGTCCTCAGGTCGTCGGTCGGGGCGTAGTCGGCGTCGCGTTCTCGCGGCCTCCCGCACCACTTTACTTGAAGCTTAAAGTTATACGGGCGAGTGGCCGGCCGTGCAAGCGGTGTCTTCGTGTGACGGATCCGGCCGGGGAGATCGGCGTGATCCCCGGGGGCGGGCGCACGCGTGGGTCCCGCACGAATATGTGGCAGACCAGTGCCATGATGAAGTCGTGACTATCGCGAAAACCATCCTGCTGTTCGTCCTGGCGGCGGCAGCTGAAATCGGCGGGGCCTGGCTCGTCTGGCAGTCTGTCCGCGAGGGCCGGGACTGGTGGTGGGCCGGATTGGGGGTCGTGGCCCTGGGCATTTACGGCTTCGCCGCGACGCTGCAGCCGGACGCGCACTTCGGACGCATCCTTGCCGCGTACGGCGGTGTCTTCGTGGCCGGCTCCCTGGCGTGGGGCATGGTCTTCGACGGGTTCCGGCCGGACCGGTGGGACGTCCTGGGCTCGGTGATCTGCCTGCTCGGGGTAGCCGTCATCATGTTCGTTCCCCGCGACGCCGGCTCACTGTCACCATGACCCGGTTCGTGATTGGCCCGGATGTGGCCCTGCATCTCGCCCGCCAGGTGGCGGTGATCGCCGCGGACCACCAGCTGGTGGCGCCGACGCTCCTTCGCTCTCACGTGCTCTCGCTGCTGTATCAGGCTGTCCGGCGCGGCGACGTGACGCAGGCCGACGCCGACCGTCAGCTGGACTACCTGCGGGGACTTCGTATCCGGCTCCTCGGGGACCGGGTCCTGCAACGCGCCGCGTGGAGGCTCGCCGAACAGTTGGGATGGGAGGACACTTTCGACGCCGAATACGTGGCCCTGACCCGGCTCCAGGCAGACGCGTTCGTGACGCTCGACGCCGGGCTGGCCATGGCGGTGCAAGGGCTGGTGACGATCGCGGAGCCCCGGGATTTGCTCGCCCGTACAGCGGAGCCCAATGCGGCGGAGGCCTAGCCCCTGAGCCTAAGGCCGCGGAAGCTATGCACCCGGGCCGGTCGCGCGGTCCATCACCTCGCCGAGGATCCGCGCGCCCTCGCGGAAGGCGCCCGGGTTGGCTCCGGCGTAGTTGAGTCGAATGTACGGTGCGGCCGGCTCGGCCGGGAACCACTCGGTGCCGGCGGCGATGATGACGCCGGCAGCCTCGCAGTCGCGGGCGAGTTGCTCGACGTCGGTCCCGTCCGGCAGGCGCGCCCAGAGGTTCAGTCCGCCCCTGGGCACATGCTCAACGTGGGCCAGCGGCGCAAGCTCCCGCAGGCTGCTGACCAGCAGGTCCCGTCGGGCCTGGAGCTGGTGGCGCAGTCCGCGCAGGTGGGTCTGCCACCCCGGCTGCGTCACGACGTCGAGGGCGGCCGCCTGGAGAACACCGCTGACATACATCGATTCGGCTCCCCGGGCGGCCAGAATGCGCTCACGCGCCGGGCCGCGGGCGATCACCGCGGCAATGCGTATGCCCGGGGACACGCTCTTGGTCAGCGATCGAACGTAGACCACATGGCCGAAATCGTCGCGGGCCGCCACGGGCACGGCATCGGTGGTGATGCCAAAATCATGGGCCCAGTCGTCCTCAACGAGGAACGCCCCGTGGGCGCGCACCACCTCCAGCACCCGCTCGGCGACACGCGCCGTCCACTGCGCGCCGGTCGGGTTGGCGTAGTTCGGCTGGGCGTAGAACAGCCGCGCGCCGGTCTCGTCAAAAGCACGGGCCAGCGCGTCGGGGTCCGGACCCTCGGGGCCGCTCGGCACCGGAACAACCCTGACGCCGGCCTGCGTCGCCGCCAGGATAGCGCCCCAGTACGTCGGGGACTCCACCAGTAGCGGCTGACCGCTGCCAACGAGCGCGCGGAACACGGAACTGAGCCCGCTCTGGCTTCCGGGCAGCACAATCACGTCACTCGGTGTTGGCGGCGCGACGCCGGCCGGGGTGGCATCCCGGAGTTCGTGCGCAAACCAGGACTGCAGGTCAGGCAGCCCCGCGACGGGCGGACACGATATTGCCGCCTCACTGCGGGCCGCCCGGGTCAGGGCCGCCCGCACCAGGCGCTCGGGCAGGAGTTCCCGGTCCGGATAGCCCGAGTGGAACGCGATAACGTCGTTCGGCGCGCTGCGCATGGCGGTGGAGACGGGGCGGAGCGGCCCCTGCGGCGAGCCCAACGCCGCCGTCTGCCAGCCGTAGTCCGCCGGCCGGGCGGTCCGGACGGACCGCACAAAGGTTCCGACGCCCGGGCGGCTCTCGATCAGGCCCTGGGCGGCAAGCGCGCGGAGCACCTTCTGCACCGTCACAGGACTGGCCTGGTACTCGGCAACCAGGGACCGCGTGGACGGCAGCCGGGCGCCGGGCGCGGCAGCCGAAATCCACTTCCGAAGCCGGGCCAGCATCTGCGAGGTGCTATCGTTGTTCATGAGAGCCAATAGTAGCGCTACTACCCCTATTGACCAACCGATATCGTCCCGGCCGGCCACCGGACTGTGGTGGGGACTCCTCGGCGTCGCAGCCTTCTCCTTCACGGTGCCATTCACCCGGGTGGCGGTGGCAGGGCTGTCTCCGCTGTTCATCGGGTCGGGCCGGGCCGTGGTCGCCGCCATTCTCGCCGCGTGCGCCCTCGCCCTGACCCGGCAGCGCCCACCCCGCGGCGCCCAATGGGCGCGCGTTGGCGTCGTCGCCGGCGGGGTGGTCATCGGCTTCCCGCTGCTGACCTCCTTCGCCCTCACCTCCGTTCCCGCCAGCCACGGTGCCGTCGTCATTGCGCTGCTCCCGGCGGCAACAGCAACCATGGCAGTCCTTCGCGGCCACGAACGCCCGTCCATCACCTTTTGGGCAATTACCGGAGTCGGCGCGGTTGCGGCCATCGGGTTCGCGTCCGCGCAGTCGGGGGGCATCGGGCAACTGCAACTGGCGGACCTGCTGCTCTTCGGCGCCGTCGTGTCAGCGGCGGTCGGCTACGCCGAAGGCGGCAAGCTGGCCCGCGAACTGGGCGCCTGGCAGACCGTGTCCTGGGCACTCGTTCTCGCCTCTCCCCTCATGCTGGGGCTGGTGGCCCTATCCACGGCCGGGCAGCCGCCGGCCGGCACTCCTGTGCAATGGGCAGCCTTCGCGTACCTTGGGGTCGTGAGCATGTTCCTCGGCTTCTTCGCCTGGTATCACGGCCTGGCCATCGGCCCCATGGCACAGGTCAGCCAGATCCAACTCGTCCAGCCCGTGCTAAGCATCTGCTGGGCCGGGCTCATCCTGGCCGAGGAGCTGACCTGGACCACCGTCATCGGCGGCGCCACGGTTGTTCTCTGCGCCGGCTTGGCCGTTCGCTCCCGGTCCGCGCCGCAGAGGGCCAAGGCGGTGATGGGCGTGACGGCGAAACAGCCCCGCTGACCCAACCGCACCTCGCACCGCAACACTGCAGCCCGAACCCGATCCGCGATCCGATTGGAAGACCCCCGTGTACATCCCCGCACATTTCGCCGCCGGCCCCGATTCAGTCCGGCAACTGCTCGGCCGCCCGGCCGCCGCCAACCTCATCACGGCCACCGCGAAGGGCATCCTGGCCACGCTCATGCCCTTCGTGTTCGACCCGACGTCCGGTGAATACGGTGCGTTGCACGGGCACCTCGCCCGCAACAACCCCCAATGCTCCGAACCGGCCGCCGGAGAATCGCTCGCGATCATCCAGGGCGCGGACGCCTACATTTCGCCGACGTGGTACGCGTCCAAGGCAGAGCACGGACGCGTCGTTCCGACGTGGAACTATTCCACCGCGCACGTGTACGGCAACCTCGTCATCCATGACGACCCGGCCTGGCTGGCCAGCCACGTGAGGCAACTGAGCGACCACAATGAAGCCGGCTCGGAGCGGCCCTGGAGCGTCGACGATGCCCCCGAACGCTACATTGCCGGCCAACTCCGGGCGATCGTCGGCGTCGAACTTCTCATCACCCGGATCGAGGCGAAGCATAAGCTCAGCCAGAACCGACCCGACGCCGATATTGACGGCGTGGTGGCCGGGCTGCGGTCCCGCGGGCAGATGGAAAGCGCTGCCGACGTCGAGCACGCGCGTGAAGCCCGCGAACAGAGTCGTTGCCCGCACTCCGACGCCCCGGCCGCACCCCAGGCCGGGCCTGCTTCCTGATGGCTGGTGGCTGGTGGCTGACCCCGGCCCTGAGCCTGGCATCGGCTGGGCCCGCCGGAACCTGAGCCCGATGCCGCTTGCCCGGCAGTCTTCGCTACGTTCTCGCAACGGCGACGCAAAACGTCCGTCGCTACGGGTATACCCCTAGCGACGAACCTTTTGCGCGTCACGCGTCCGTTTCCGTAGCGGAACCCTGTGCCATCTCGTGGCCGAGGCGCAACACCCGAAGCTCCAGCTTCCCCGCGTCCAGGGCCCCCGGCGCCAGCTCCCCCGTTTCCATGTCCGGGGCAGGACGCAGGTCCTGCCACCGCACCCCCGGCTTGCCCCGCAGGACAGTCGACCACAGCGCTTCCACAGTCGATACCGCTTCTGTGGCTCCCCTCGGTCCCGAAACCAGCCAGCCGCTGCTGGTCGCGGCCACTTTAGGGGCTCCCGGCCAGTTTTGGCAGGCCTCATTGATCGTTTGGGCGACGATCAGGTGCTGCCGCAGCGTCCTGGTCGAGCCCAGGACGGGATCCCTCACTACACTTCGTCCGCAGGCACCGCACATGTGAGCGTCCCTCCTAGGGCATGACGTCGCCGGAATTGGGCCCGAGTGTCTGCCCGACGTACAGGTTGCCGCCCGGATCGCTGGCCAAGAGCAGCGCAGTCGGGGCAACTTCGGCCGCCAGCCCGAAGCGAAGCAGCGGCAGCCCGGCACGCTTCGCCGCCTTCCACTCCTCGGAGATGCCATCAACCAGGGGCGTTTCGATGGGTCCCGGCGCGATGCTGTTGACCAGCACGTTGTCGGCGGCAGTTTCCAGGGCCAGGGCCTTGGTCAGCCCCACGACTCCGGCTTTGGCGGCGCTGTAGTGGCTGAGCCCGGTGCCGCCCTTGATGGCCAACTGGGAGGCGATGTTGATGATGCGGCCCCACTTCTGCTGCCGCATCTCCCCCACAACCTCCCGGCAGCAGAGGAACACGCCTGTCAGGTCCACGGCAATCGTCTCGTTCCACATGGCAAGCGTCATGTCCTCCAGCGGCGATTCCGTCAGCAGGCCGGCGCTGTTCACGAGAATGTCGATGCTGCCCAGCCGGGACCGGGCGGCGGCGAAGGCCGCCTTCACGCTCGCTTCGTCTGAGACGTCGACGGCGATGCTTCCCGCCGCGCCCGACCGGTCCAGGACAGCGACTCTGTCGCCGTTGGCGGTGAAGGCTTCGGCGATGGCCTTGCCGATGCCGCTGGCTCCGCCCGTGACCACTACAGCGCGGCCCTCCGTGTTTCGGGAGGCGTCAGGGTTGTTCATGCTTGTCCTTCCGGGGATTTTCAGGCACGCATCTTGATGGTGAGGCCGCCGTCAACGATCAGGGACTGGCCCGTAACGTACATAGCGTCATCGGAGGTCAGGAAGCCGATCACGCTGGCCACCTCCTGGGGCCGTCCGACGCGGCCCCAAGGGATTTCCAGACCGGCGCGCTGCAGGCCCTCGGGCCCCAGGGAGTTCACCGGATCCAGGGACTGCGGGGTTTCGATCAGTCCGGGGATAACGGCGTTGGCGCGGATGCCGCGCGGCCCCAGCTCGGCGGCCGCACTGCGGATCAGCCCGAGGATGCCGGCCTTGGCGGCTGCGTAGTGGGCATGTTCCTCCCACCCATAGACTCCGCCGGCAATGGAGGACACGGCAACCATCGCGCCGCCGTCGGTCATCTTCCCGGAACCGGCGCGCAGGGTCCGCATCACTCCGGTGAGGTCGACGTCGAGCATGTCGTGCCAGCGCTCATCGGTCATCTCCTCCAGCGGTGCGTTGCGCAGGATTCCGGCGTTGGCCACCGCGTAGTCCAGGCGGCCGTACTCCTGGACGGCGCGTTCGGCAAAGGCGTCGACGGACGGGGTACTGCGGACGTCCACTTCGTGGATGACTCCCCGGCCGCCGGCGGCCTTGACCAGGCGAAGGGTTTCCTCCGGGTCGTGCGGGTCGCCGGGAAAGGTGCCGATCACCGAATGCACGCCGCGCTGGGCGTAGTGGACCGCGAGGGCCCGTCCGATACCGCTGGCCGCTCCGGTGATGACGGCCACCCTATTGTCAGACGTCATGGGGGTGGTCCTCGAGCAGGGCCTCGGCCGGCGGTTTCGCGGCGATCATCAGGAGGCCGGAGAACAGCGTTCCGGCCGCGCCGACCCACAGGGCTGCAGCACCGGTCCCCATGCTGGCGGCTGCTGCCGTGAAGAGAGCACCGCCGAGAATGGTGCCGGGCTGGCTCATGGCGCCGATGAAGGCGGTGCCGGTGGCACGGCAGCTGACGGGGTAGCACTCGGCCATGAAGTACTGGATCGCGGCGTACGGTCCGACCAGGAAGAACAGTCCGGCGCCGTAGGTCGCGATGATCATGAAGGGGCTTTCGGCGAGGGGGCTGAGCATGATGGTGAACGAAATGCCGGAGAGAATCCAGCCGCCGATGATGGTCCGCTTCCGGCCGATCTTGTCACCGAGCCACCCGTGGAAGACGTAGCCGAAGTACGCCAGCCCGTTGATGACGATCAGCATCCAGAAGGCATCGGAAAGTTCCACACCCTTGGCGTTTTTCAGGACGGAGCTGCCGAGAATGCTGAAGATCAGGATGCCGAAGAAGTTGAAGATCCAGGCCAGGGAGAAGACGATCGTGTTCCGGCGCAGGTGCGGCTCCCAGATGCGCTTGAGCGGCGCCGCGGAGGAGTGCTCGACGCCGAATGCATGGGCCAGGGCGTGGGCTTCCTCGGTCTTGCCGTGCTTCTCAAGTTGGGTCAGCTTGTGGTGCAGTTCGAACTGCGGCGTTTCCTTCAGTTTCTTGGCAATGAGCCACACGATGACTGCTGCCGGTACGGTGGCCATCAGGTACAGGGCGCGCCAGCCAAGGGAGGGAAGGAAGACGAGGGCGAGGGCGCTGGCGAGCAGGAAGCCCAGTGGCCAGCCGCCCTGGATGAAGGAGTAGTGGAAGCCGGGGCGCTTGCGCTTGTCGGCGACTTCGGTGACCTGGTAGACCTCGTTCATGTAGGTCGCGTTGACGGCCTGCTCCGAGAATCCGAGCCCGCCGAAGGAACGGATCAGCACCAGCAAGCCGTTGCTGAGGAACGGGATTCCGGTCGGGATAAGGGCCGTCAGGCCCGAGACAATGGCGGTTCCGCCGATGGTGGTCATCATGCCCTTGCGGCGGCCGAGCCGGTCAATGACGGGGCCGATGCCGAAGCAGACGATCGCGGTGCCGACCGCGATCCAGGTGTTGATTGCGTAGGCTTCGGTCGCGGTCCAGCCGAACTCCTGCTGCATGGCCGGCAGGAGGGTGCCGAAAAGTCCGAAGTCGAACACGGCGACGGTCCAGGCCAGCAGCGCCAGAACGGTGGCGACGGTTGTGTGGTGCTTAGTGAATACCGGGAAGCGGCGTTTTTCGTCCGGTCCGGGTTGCGTCAGATCGACGGCGGGCTGCTGGATGGTCATTACTGGTTTTCCTTTCGGGGGCTGCGGGTGAGGAAGGAGTCCGCGATCTGATCGAAATTCATCCAGTTCACGCCTTCGTGGGAGTTGATGTGTTCAATCAGTCGCTCGAGCATGAGCAGGACTTGGGGGCGTCCGGAGACGTCCGGGTGGATGGTCATGGTGAACACGGCCTGGTCCATTTCGCGGTAGACCCAGTCGAACTGGTCCTGCCACATCTGTCCTATGTCCCGGGGGCTGACGAAGCCGTGGGAGTTCGGGGCCGCCTTGATGAACATCATGGGAGGAAGGTCGTCCAGGTACCAGTTGGCCGGGATCTCGACGAGGTCGGTTTCCTTGCCTCGGACGAGCGGCTCCATCCAGGTCTCGGCGGCCTTGGTGTAGTCGATCTTCTTCCAGCTGTCCCCGACCCGGACGTAGTAGGGCTCGAAATCACGGTGCATCAGGGAGTGGTCGTATTTGATCCCGCGTTCGAGCAGGATCTCATTGGTGACTGGGGAAAATTCCCACCAGGGGGCGACGTAGCCCGTGGGCCGTCGGCCGGACACCTTTTCGATGAGTTCGATCGACCGGTCCAGGATGGCTGTCTCCTGCTCGCGGGTCATGGCGATGGGGTTTTCATGCGAGTACCCGTGCACGCCGATTTCGTGCCCGGCGTCCACGATCATCCGCGTCAGGTCGGGGAAGGTCTCGATCGAGTGGCCGGGCACGAACCAGGTAGCCGGAAGGCCGTACTTCTCGAAGAGCCGGATGATGCGCGGGCCGCCGACCTCGCCGCTGAACAGGCCGCGGGAGATATCACAGGGCGAGTCCTCGCCCCCGTAGGAGCCGAGCATTCCGGCAACTGCGTCCACGTCGACGCCGAACGCGACTTGGATGTCCTTAGTCATGAGATCAACCTTTCACTGCGCTTTTTTGTTGAGATTTTGGTTTGTTGGTCAGGTTTGGATTTGGGGCGGGACTAATCAGGGAGCGTGCCCCGGACGGCGAACGCTTCCGCAATTCGGGCCGTGGGAGTGTCCAGCCTGAGCAGAAGACTCAGCAGGACCAGCGACTGGGATGGCTTGAGCAGCCCGGAGCCGATGGCACCGGCAGCGCGCAGATCCTCGCCGCCGCCGTCGCCGTACAGGGGCACTACGGCACCGGCTTCCACGCGGGTGCTCGTCACCACGACGACGCCGGCCGCGGTGGCGTCGGCGACTTCCTGGCACAACACGCGGTTGGCGTTGCCCGTTCCCGTCCCCTGGAGCACGATCCCTGCCGCCCCGGCCTGGAGAGCGGCCCGCAGGAGGGTGGAGTCTGCTCCGGGGTAGGCAGCAACGAGGTCCACGCGCGGCGAACCGTCGTCCGCGCCCGGCAGCGGCAACGGGGAAGGGCCGCGCCGTACGGCCCGGATCTCGACCTCGCCGGAGTCGGACACTGATCCCACGGTTCCGAAGTCCGGGTTGGCAAAGGCGTCGAGGCCGGTTGTGTGGCGCTTGCGGACACCGGCCGCAGGAAAAATGGTCCCGGCAAACGCCAGCAGCACGCCGGTTCCCCGCGCCCGCGGAGAACCGGCGACGGCGATGGCGCGGAACAGATTGCCAGGACCGTCCGGAGAGTCGGCGTCGGCGGCCTGCTGCGCTCCGGTGAACACGACGGGGCGGAGATCATCGTGGGTGAGGTCAACGAGATACGCCGTTTCCTCCATCGTGTCCGTTCCGTGGGTGACCACGACACCCAGAACCTGAGGGTCGGTCAAAACCTGCCGGATCGTGGCGCAAATGGCGATCATGTCATCGACTGTCAGCAGGTACGAGCCTTTCCGGAAAACGTCGACCACGCGGACCGGATGGGCCGCCGGCACCCCCATGCTGGCGAACACCTGCTCCCCCGTGTCGGACGCCACGGCGGCTCCCCCGACCTCCGACGCGCGGGAGGAGATGGTTCCACCCGTGGCCAGCAGCACCACGTGGGGACCAACCAAACCTGTGACTGTCATTTCCACTCCGTTTGTTCCGCATCCGTTGCCGGATGCTTACCCAATCGATTGGGTTGTTGGCTAAAAGTTATCCATGCCATGTTTCCCGCAGGTGCTCCCGGAAGTTTCAAGGGGGTAAATACTTCGCCGCCGAATCCCGGGATTCCGTCTACCCAATCGATTGGGTACGCCGTTTGATTGACTATAGAATGTGATGTGCGACACGTCAAGGGTGCTTGGGCCAGGGATCCAGGCATCATCAGGCACTCTTGGTGATGACGACCTTTTGAACTGAGGCAGGGGAATGAATGGAAGAGAGCACGGCAGGCGGCCGCACTGTGACGCTGAAGGATCTCGCAAGCGAGCTCGGCATCCACCCCTCGACTGTGTCCAGGATCCTGCATTCGGGCTCCGACGTGGCACGAGGGGCCGCTTCCGTGGCGACGGCCGAGCGCGTGCGCGAGCTGGCGCGTAAGCGCGGCTACTCCCCCGATCCGCAGGCGGCCGGGCTGCGGACGCGGCGCACCCACCTCATGGGCGTGATCGTTCCCCGGCTTTCGGACCTCGTTCTGGCGATCATGTACGAGGGCATTGACGAGGCGGCGGCGGAACTCGGCTACTCCACTTTTGTCATGAACTCCCGCGACGACCCGGAGGAACAGCGCCGCAAGACGGACTCCATGCTGGCCCGACGGGTGGACGGGCTGATCATCGGCGACGCACACCTGGACAGTGGACTGCTGCGGGAGCTGGCCGCCCGGAAGGTGCCGTTTGTGCTCATGAACCGCCGCGTCCCGGGCTTCCCGTCGGCGACATGCGACGACGTCCTTGGCGGCGAGCTTGTGGCAGAGCACCTGTGGGGCAAGGGCCACCGGAACGTCGCCGTGATCGCCGGCGAGCCCTATGCCAGCACGGCCGTCGACCGGACGGCCGGCTTCGTGGACCGCTGGCGTGCCCTGGGCGGGAAGATTCCACGGAACGCCGTGGTGTGGTCCCGTTTTGATACCGCCGGTGGACGGGAAGCGGCCGAGAGTATTCTGGCTCACCGCAGCCCCCACCCGACTGCACTGTTCGCCGTTAACGACTTCGCGGCCATCGGCGCCATGGGAACCCTGCGGTCCCATGGACTCGGCGTCGGCCGCGACGTAGCGGTGGTTGGGTTCAATGACACTTCGCTGGCCGCGGAACTTCCCATCCCGCTCTCTTCGGTCCGCTCGCCCATGCTGGATATCGGGCGCAGTGCGGTGCAGCTCCTCAAGGGCGTCCTGGACGGCCGGAACGTTGAATCGGTCAGGCTGAAGCCGGTCCTGTGCGTGCGGGAAAGCAGCGCCTTCGGCAACGCGGTGTGACACGGCAAGGGGGTCCTCTAGTCAGTCGAATGAGTCAAACCGGAGGCCATTCGGGTCCGTCCGGTCCGTCAATCAATGACACGACCAGGCAGGCTCTAAGCCCCATGAGTTGAGATTAGTGATCCGGCTCACAGCGTCATATCGGAAGTTCGCCCAAAGTTGAGGCTACTTTTCGTGCAAACTGCACAGTCCCCCTAACGGGAGGCCGCAACGATGCCAAGGGCAAGCATGCACGTGGCGCGGACTTCGCCATCGGACAGGTCGAGTTTCAGCAGCTCCTCGATTTTCCGCAGCCGGTAGCTGAGCGTATTCCGATGGATGAAGAGCTCATCGCAGATCTTCGCGGAGTTCCCGCTGTGGCGCAGGTACGCGTCGAAGGTCTCCCCCAGCGAGCTGCCACCGTCGGTGGCCAGGGGAGCCAGCAGCCGCTGGCACATTGCCACCAGACCTGGGCTGGGCAGTCCCTGCACAATGCCGGCGAGATCGGCCAGCGGCGCCTGGTGCACCCCGGGCCGTCCCAGATGACGGCGGGCAAGCTGAAGTGCCAGCGGCAGTTCGCTGAGCCCCGCGGATTCCGAGACGATGACGGAGAGTTCCGGGGCGTCCGTAAAGAACCCCCGGGTGGCATCCAGCAAGTCGGCCGCCGAGTGCCGGTGCTGCAGCAGGAGAGTCGTGAGTCCGGCCTCTTCCATGAACCGCACCGTGCCGAACCCGGCCTGCAGACCCACCCGGGCGCGCCATGCGATAGCGCGCAGCTTTGCGGGGACCACCTCTTGTGAGCTGCCGATGAGCACGGCACCCCAGTCGCCGTCAGGATCGAACCCGCATTCGAGGGCGTAGCGGCGCAGCGGCGCGGACGGCTCGCCGCGGTCCTGATAGAGGGCCTCCATGAAGCGTGCGGCTTCCCGGGAATGGAGGGGAGAATGCGACCCGAGCGTATAGCTCAGTTGCATGGCGATGACGGCAGCCACGGGGCCCAGAATGGGCTGCAGCACAATGTTGCTCCCGATCCCCTCGATGGCGAGCCTGAACTGCTCGGACTCGCCGCTGGGCAGGCGCAGCGCGGTCCGCGCCGTCCCGCGGTGGGCCGCGCCCGCCGAAACAAGCTCGAAGGCGTTCTGGTCGATCACGGCAACCCTTGCATCGATGGCATCCGCCACCCTCTCCAACACCTCCGCCAGGGAATGCCCGTCGGCCGCCAACCGGGTGCATTGGTCCGCCAGTTCCCAACCCTTCCGCAACTCCTCATAACGCTCGGCGGCGATGACCCGCTCCACGTGCCTCATGACCAGCACAAAGGGCACCTGCGGCGCGAGCTCCAACAGCGGCAGGCCGTGCACCTCGCAGGCACGGAGCAGGCCGGCCGGCAGCTCGCTGTGCGCCGCGCCCAAGCCGAACGCCAGCCCGGAGACGGGGACGGCAACCAGCCGTTCCACGTACGCATCCCAAGTCCTGAAGTCCTTGACGTTCAGACCCATGCCGTTGGTCAGCACCAGGGCGTTTACGCTGAGGAAGGGCGTGGGGTCCATGTGTTCGGTGGGAGCGCACCAGGTGATAGGTCGGGCCAGTCGGCCCTCACCGCCCGCAACCCGGAGCCGGATGTTGAGATCGGCATCGCCTGCTAAATCTGAAATGCGCACGGGACCCTCCCACTACGGCGGAACTCCCCGCCGGACAGTGCAATAACCATAATTGATGCCCGCAGATTCAGCGACCTGCACAATATCGGGCGCGTGAATTGCTGAGTAGCGTTGCACCCATGCAAACCAATGTGACCCCCGACACCTCTGCTGACACCTCTCCCTACCCTCCCGGGCGGGTGCTCTTGAACTCCGATATGGGTGAAGGCCTCGGCCTCCACGAGTTCGGCAACGACGAAGAACTTATGCGCATCATCGACGTCGCCAACGTGGCCTGTGGGTACCACGCCGGCGATCCCGACGTCATGGAACGGACCGTGGCCATGGCCGCAGAGCACGGCGTGGCCGTCGGAGCGCACCCCGGACTGCCGGACTTTGTGGGGTTCGGACGCCGCCGAATGGTGCTCACCCCGGCCGAGGTCGAGTCGATCATCCTGTATCAGACCGGAGCCCTGACGGCGTTCCTCGCAAAGCACGGGCTGGAACTGAACCACATCAAGCCGCACGGTGCCCTCTACGGCATGCTGGCCGGCGACGAGGAACTGATGCAGGCCGCCGCCGGCACAGCCTTGCAGTTCGGCGTTCCGTTTTTCGGGCTCGCGGGGACAGCCCACGAAAGCGTGTGCCGGGCCATGGGAGTGGACTTCGTGCCCGAACTCTATGTTGACCTCAACTACGGCCCGGCCGGTGAGCTGCTGATCCAGCGCCGCCCGGCGCCCACCGATCCCGACGCCGCCGCCGAGAGAGTCAGCAGGGCGCTGGCCGGCAAGCCCGTCCTCGCTGTTGACGGCACAGAGCTGGACATCCAGTTCCAAAGCATCTGCGTCCACTCAGACGCACCCAATTCTGTCGCAGTGGCCACCGCAGTGCGTGCGGTCCTGGGCTGAACCGATCTATCCAACCATCTGAAAGCGAGCATCCCGTGGCAACCATCGTGTCCCCGCTCCCCGGCGTCTTCTACCGCAAGCCCGGCCCTGGCAAGCCGCCTTTCGCCAACGAAGGCGACGCCATCGAGGTCGGACAGACCCTCGGCATCATCGAAATCATGAAGCAGTTCACCGAAATCCAGTCCGATGTGGCCGGCACCCTGGAGTCGTTTGAGGTCAACGAGGGCGACATGGTCAACCCAGGCGACGCAATCGTCATCGTCCGGGAAGGGTAGCCATGAAGAAACTGCTCATCGCCAACCGCGGCGAGATCGCCGTTCGCATTGCCCGGACCGCCCGTGAAATGGGCATCGAGACATTAGTGGTGGCCAGCGAAGCCGACGTCGAGTCCTTGGCTGCCCGGTCCGCTGACCACGTCGTCGTGGTGGGTCCGGCGCCTGCCACCGCCAGCTACCTGAACCAGGACGCCATCGTCGCCGCGGCCGTGGACAACGGCTGCGATGCCGTCCATCCTGGCTACGGGTTCCTCTCCGAGAATGCGGACTTCGCCCGGAAGGTCGCTGATGCGGGCCTGATCTGGGTGGGGCCGCGTGCGGACGCCATCGCGATGATGGGCAACAAGTCCTTGGCGAGGGAATCGGCCCGGAAGGCTGGCGTCCCCGTGCTCCGCGGCTCGGACGGCCCCCTCGATCCGGCGGCCGACGCCGTAGAAGTCGCCCGCGGCATCGGCTACCCGCTCGTGATCAAAGCCTCCGCCGGTGGCGGCGGCCGGGGCATCCGCTTTGTGCACAGCGAAGACAAGCTTCTGGAATCCATCGAGCAGACGCGCGGCGAAGCGGCCGCCGTCTTCGGTGATCCCACCGTTTACCTGGAACGCTTTGTGCAGCATGCCCGTCATGTGGAAGTACAGGTCCTCGGCGACGGAACAAACTTTATCCATCTCGGCGACCGCGACTGCTCCATGCAGCGGCGCTCCCAGAAGGTCATTGAAGAAGCACCGGCGCCGGACCTTCCGGACCACGTCCGCCAGAGGATCTGGGAATCCTCCGTGGAACTCGCCCGCGAGTGCGGCTACAGCGGCGCCGGAACGGTCGAATTCCTCTATGACCCGGTCAACCATGAAGCGGCGTTCATCGAAATGAACACCCGTATCCAGGTCGAGCACCCGATCACCGAGGAAATCACGGGCGTCGATCTGATCCGCGAACAGCTGCAGATCGCGTTCACCGGGGCAATGTCCCTCCGCCAGGACGACATCGCATTCAACGGCCACGCCATTGAATGCCGTATCAATGCCGAGGACCCCGAACACCGCTTTTTCCCCAGCCCGGGCCTGATCACGGCCATGGACTGGCCCGCCGGCGCCGGCATCAGGGTGGACACCGGGGTGGAGGCCGGTTCCACGGTCACTCCGTACTACGACTCCCTGCTGGCAAAGCTGATTGTGCATGCGGACACGCGCGAAGAGGCCACTGAGGCGATGCTGACGGCCCTGGATGAGACCCACATCGAAGGGGTCAAGACCACCATCCCGGTGCACAAGAAGCTGCTGCGCCGGCCCGAATTTGCGGCCGTCACCCACCACTCGAAATTCCTTGAAACCGTCCCCGAACTGATGGAGGCACAATGAGCAGCAGCCCGGAACCAGCCGTGTTGGAGGCCCGCTACACCTGGGGTGGGGACGAATTCCTGTTCGTTGAGGTCGCCGAGTCCATGAGCTTGGCGGCGAACTTCAGGGTAATGTCCATCGCCGCGAAGCTTTCGGCCATGCAGCTGCCCGGTATCGTGGACGTCTGTCCCGCCAACGCCTCGCTGCTGGTGAGGTTCGATCCCGACGTCCTGCCGCCGTCGACCCTTGAAGAGACCGTCCGGACCATTGAAGGGGATCTGACGCACCATCACGACCATTCGCTGGAAACCCGAATCATCGAGGTCCCGGTCTGGTACGAGGACCCGTTCACGGCGGAAGTGGCCGAACGATTCCGCGAAGGATTCCATCAGGAGCCTGGCGGCACGGACATTGACTACGCAGCCAAGGTCAACAACCTCAAGGATGCCGCCGAATTCATCCAGCGCCACCAAGAGCAACCCTGGCTTGTCTCCATGGTTGGCTTCGTCGCCGGCCTGCCGTTCCTCTTCCAGCTGGTGGAGCAGGAAAAACAACTCGAAGTACCCAAGTATCTGAGTCCACGCACCGATACCCCCAAACTGACCGTGGGCCACGGCGGCTGCTTCGGCTGCATCTATTCCGTGCGGGGTGCCGGCGGCTATCAGATGTTCGGGGTCGCTGCCGCGCCGATCTTCGATCCTGCCCAATCCCTGGCCGATTTCAAGGACTTCATGGTGTTCTTCAAGCCGGGCGACATCGTGAAGTTCAAGCCGGTTACCGAGGCCGAATACAACAACATCCAGGCTGAGATCTCCGCCGGGACGTTCCGATACCGGCAGGTACCCGTGACATTTGATCTGTCCAAGGCGCTGGCGGATCCCGAAGGCTACAACCAGGAACTCATGGAGGCCCTCAATGGCGTTTGACATCAAGAACCCCGGCCTGGCCACCACGGTCCAGGACCAGGGACGCACAGGCCACTACAACGTGGGCATCCCGCAGAGCGGTTCCATGGACCAGTACTCGGCCGAACTCGGCAATGCCCTGGTGGGCAACACTGCCAAGGAAGCCGTCCTCGAATGCACCTATCTGGGGCCGGTGCTGACCACCGACCAGGATGCCGTCGTCGCCGTCACCGGGGCACCGGTTGAGGTCAAGGTCAACGGCGAAGTACGGCCCCAGTGGACCCGGGTGCAGCTGAAGGCCGGCGACGAACTCAGCTTCGGGGTCATCCGGGGCGGCACGCGCTACTACATCGCCGTCCAGGGCGGCATCGATGTTCCCGAGGTGCTCGGCAGCCGGTCCACCTACAGCCTGGGCGCGATCGGCGGGTTCCAGGGCCGCAAGCTGGAGGCCGGTGACCAGGTTCCGGTGGGTGCCCCGCTCAACGGCGGAGCGCTGCCCGACGCCGATACAGTTCCGGAGGAATTCCGTCCCCTGTTCGCCAAGGAACAGGCCGTCCGTATTGTCCTGGGCCTGTACGACCATCGGCTCACTGACGAGGGACTGGACAACCTCCTCCACAGCGAGTGGAAGGTAACCCCAGTGGCTGACCGGATGGGGCTGAGGTACTCAGGACCCGGGGTGCAGTGGAAGGAACGGGAGCAGCCATTCGGCGCCGGCTCCGATCCGTCCAACATCGTGGATGCCGGCTATGCCGTCGGGTCCATCCAGATTCCCGGCGGCACCCAGCCGATCATCCTGCACCGCGATGCCGTCTCCGGCGGCGGTTACGCCATGGTGGGCACGGTCATCAGCGCCGACATGGATCTGGTGGCCCGCGCCGCCCCCGGCACATCCACCAAGTTCGTGGCAGTCAGCCTGGACGAGGCCCTGGTGGCCCGCAAAGAACTCGCCGAGCTCAAGAAGAACGCCCGGGCGGCCATCGGCTCAGGCAGCTGAACAGCGGAGCGGCGGACAGGCAGACTACGGACGATGGCCCCGAAACAAGGAGCCTTGTGCTTCTGCGCCGACGGGTCCTTACTGGTGTGAGGAGACGTGGCCGCCCGCCACCAGGACGCGATATCCCAAGGATCCAGCTCCCGGTTCAACGGCTTGGGCGGCAGGTGCTCCAACCGTCGGACCCGGACCTAGGAGGACAGTCATGTTCGCTCGCGTCAGCACCTACCAGCCCGGCCCGGACAGCTCCGGGGCACCCTCAGATGACACCGTCAACCGGGTGCTCGCGCTGCCGGGATGCCTAGGCATCTATTACTTGCTTGGGAAGGACAACAAGTCACTGTCCATCACGCTGTGGGAGGACGCGGACGCCCTTGCCGGCAGCGAGCAGGCTGCCGGCAAGATCCGCACCGAGACCAGCGCGGAACAGCACATGCAGGTCCTGAGCGTCGAGGAATTCGAAGTGCTGACCCGGCACCTCAAGGGCTGAACGTCAGGAATCTTCCCTCGCCAGGGACGATCGGCGGAAGTCGGTGCGCCAGACGTCCAGGTCGACTCCGTCCCGGTCGGTGAGCACGTATTCAGGCCAGCGGTCGAAGGCGGAGCAGGGATGGGACAGCCCGAAATCCACCGTATCGGTGACCTCCAGGCCGGTCGTTCCGGTAAGGACTGCGTGGTGGTCGTAGAGATTGCGCACCGCCGCGGCGGCGCCGTTCTTTGTGGCGCCGTCCGCCGTCCGCGCCGACAGGACCGTTGGCAGTCCGGCGTCGTAGGGAAGATCCCGTTTGCCGGCCCCGACGACGGCCATCCCCGGTTCAGGGGTGGACAGGACGACGGCGCGAACGGAAATCGCCGGAATGAGTTCCGGAACGGGGCTGACGGCGGCGTAGGTTCCGTGATCGTGCGTGACGTAGCACCCGGACCGGAGAATAATCCTCGTTCCGGGCACCTGGCCGGCGTCGGGAAGGAATTCAACCACCCGGTCCGGGAACGCGGACCCGCCCATTGAATAGATGGGAGTGTTGGTCTCGAAGAACGCCGCCGCGGCCAAATAGATGTCCCGCACCAGCCGGCAATGCCGGTCCACCGCCGCGACCGTCTCCTCAGACCTGCTGTTAGGCACGACGCCTTCGTAGCCAGCGACCCCCACCAGCCTTAGGCCCGGCGTGGCGCGGACCAGCTCAGCCAGCCGCACCCCCTCATCCAGGCTGCGTACTCCCGTGCGGCCGCCGGGGGTGCCGACGTCGATCAGCACCTCAAGGGCGACGGTCCCGCCGTCGAAGACTTCCCCGGCCGCCCTGATCCCGGCTGCAGAATCAACGAAACAACGAATCTCCCGTCCAGGATCTTCCTCTAGCCACGTACGGACACGCGTCAGTCCGAACCTGTCGACGATCTCATTGGCCACGAGAACGCGGCCATGTCCCCAAGCCAGTGCCGAGGCGACTTGATCCACGGTGGCGACGGTTACACCCACAGCGCCAGCAGCCAGCTGCCGCTCGATGATCGGTGCCGACATCGTTGTCTTGACATGCGGGGCGAGTTCCACGCCCCGCTCCCGGCACCACACGGACATGACCCGGATATTGTTGTCAAGGGCATCGCCGTCGAGCCGCAGCTGCGGATACCCCGGACCCTTGACGATCTTTGGCGCGAAGTCTCCATCGGCTCTGCCCTGGCTCTCGATCAGCTGGCTCACGCCACTCCCCTGTTCCTCGGTCCCGACATGCCTGTTTTCGACACTCGGCCCAATCTACTGGAGAGCCGTGGGCCAGGCCGAATGGCGAGCTGCCGGAGAAGGTGTCACACTCGGGCCATGAGTCCGTGGTTTCAGGGGACACTGCACGAGTGACATGAGCTCCGCACCAGCAGATTTGCTTCACTTCAGCGAGCGCGGCTCGGGCAAGCCCTTGCTGCTCGTGCACGGGTTGATGGTCACCGGCGAGATGTTCGACCCCGTGGTCGAGGCTCTCGCCGCCCGTCATCGGGTGATCATTCCGGACCTACGCGGCCACGGGCGGAGCCGGGGACTTCCGCCGCCGTACACGGCCCCGCAACTGGCAGCGGACCTGGCGCGCCTGCTGGACTATCTCGCGATCGACTCCACGGCCGTGCTTGGCTACTCGCACGGGGGTGCGGTCGCCCAACAACTGGTCCTGGACTATCCCAGGCGTTGCGAGCGCCTCGTGCTCGTTTGCAGCTACGCCTACAACATGGCCACCCGGCGCGAGTGGGTCGAGGGCCACGTGATGCCGCCGGCGCTCCACGTCCTGGGGATGCGGCGGCTGGCAAAGCTAGTAGTCGGCCGGGCGGCTCCGCAGCTGGGCAGCGAACGTACCGACTGGCTCGCCGTGCTCATGGCGGACCAGGACGCCCAGACGATGGCATCCGCCTGGAAAGCTGCGATGGCGTTCGACAGCAAGCCCCGGCTGGCCGAGATCGCCTGCCCGACGCTCATCATCGCCGCCGCCAACGACCAGGCGGTGCCGTTCCATCACGCCAAAATGCTCCACGACGGCATCCCCGGTTCGCGCCTAGTGGTGATCGACTCGGCTGACCACGCGCTCATCTGGACGCATCCGGACGTGCTCGGGCGGCTGGTCGGGGAATTCCTCGGCGCGTGAGAGGTCCGGGCCCTGGCGCGGGTCCCTAGTCCCCTTGCTCCCTCATGTGCCAGGGGGAACCATACCCTTCGGGCTCGGGGGCGGCCATCAAATCCAGGAATGGTTTGGACGGGAAGGCTTCGGGTCCGAGGACGCCTGTTCCTGTCCAGATCCCCGCGGAAAGCAGCTCGAGGGCAATGATGGGATTGATGGCCGTTTGCCACACAACGCATTGGCTGGCGTAGTTTTCCATCGTCCACGCGTTGTCAGCCACGTGGTAAAGGTAGGTAGTCCTTGGGTTGCCTTCCTTGTCTATGCCCCGCACCAGGACCCCCGCACATGTTTTGCCCGTGATTTTGGGGCCGAGCGTGGCCGGGTCCGGGAGGCACGCTGCCACAACGTCCCTCGGACTGACCAAGGATCCCTTGACGTTCACCGGTTTGGTGGAGTCGAGACCGAGTTTGTGAAGAACCCGGAGAACGTCGATGAATTCATTGCCAAGGCCGTACTTGAAATTCACGGTTTTGGCATCGATCCAGCGCGGCATGAGAAGCACTTCTTCGTGCTCCACATTGACGCATTCGACGGGCCCAATGCCTTCAGGGAAATCGAAGACTTCGGGCTCGCTGAATGGCTCCGTGGTCCTCCAGCCACGTTCGGATGAGTAGACGACCGGCGGGTTCAGGCACTCCTCGATCGTGGTCCAAATCGAGAATGAAGGGGCAAAGTCATATCCTTCAACCACCAGGTTGGCCCCGTCCCGGACGGCCAATTCGTCGATCTGGGAGAACAGGAATTCCTGGGCATAGGCGGCAAACACATCCGACAGGCCGGGTTCAACGCCCATTCCGACCAAAGCGAGGCGGCCGGCGGCTTCCCATTCGCCCGACTGTTCAAATTGCAGGTCACCCAGCTTCAGGCCGGGGAGCTGGTAGGGCACCTCGGGATGCGGAGTCGAGAGCGACATGGCCATGTCCAGGTACGTTGCCCCGGCCTCCGCCGCCCCTTCAAAGATCGGCATCACAAAGCGGGGATCAACGGCATTGAAGACGTGCGTGATGCCGTGCCGGCGTACGGCTTCCGCAACGGCCCCCCTACTCGATGCGTCCAGGGCCACCGCCTCAAAGCGCTGCCTTAGGTCTGAAGGAATGGATTGCACGACAGATTGGGCACGCGCCACATCGTAGTCCGCGACAATAAATGCTTCGAAGAAGCTCCGGCGCGCCGCAGCTTCGAAGAAGCTCCGGCGCGCCGCGATGCCGGCGGCTGCTCCGCCCACGCCGCCGGCGCCTATGCAGAGGATTCTCATCGGTGCCCTTCAGGTGCGATCAACGGCGTCGGCGGTGAAATCATTGGCGGCGGGCCTCATTCTCGTCCACACTTCGGGGCAGTGTGTGACCGCGGAAGAATTCCGGATTCCGGATCCACCAGATACCCATCAGCACGGCCCCGATCAGCAGTCCGCCGACGCCCACCACTGCCTCGGCACCGATGCCGAAGATCGTCACGTTGTTGCCCTCTGCGTCTTGCAACCAATCGGGCTGGGCGAAGTTGGCCAGGCCGTAGACGAATACGGCTGCCAGCATGAGGCTCCCGGCCAAGGGGAACAGTCCGCGCATGACGAGGTTCCGGAACGACGACGTGAGTGTCTTGCGATAGAACCAGGCGCAGGCGAGGCCGGTCAGTCCGTAGTAGAACGCGATCATCAGCCCGATCGACCCGATCAGGGCGAGAAGCAGGGCCGGGCTGATGAGCGTGAAAACGAGGTAGAAGAACGCGGAGGCGAGGCCCATGCCGATGGTGGACCAGGTGGGCGTGAGGAACTTCGGGTGAATTCGGGCGAACTTGTCCGGGATCGCCTTGTAGACCGCCATCGAGAGCGTAGTGCGTGCTGTCGGAAGGATGGTGGTTTGCGTCGAGGCCGACGCCGACGTCAGGATGGAGAATCCGAGCAGCGTCATGAGGATCGATCCAACCGGGCCCTCGCCGAACAGTGTGGGTCCGATGGCGGAGAATACGTCGGCGGAGTTTTCCGGGTTTGCCAGTCCGATTCCCGATTCGCCGACGCCGGCAAAGGCCACCGCGGCGACGGTCACGATCGCGTAGGTGGCCAGCAGGAGAACCGTGCTGATGATGGCCGCCCGCCCTGGGGTCTTGTCAGGGTTCTTCGTCTCCTCATTCACCGAGACGGCGGTGTCCCAGCCCCAGTAAATGAAGATCGCAGTCAGCATTGCCGGGGCAATTGTCTCGCCAAAGTCGAGTGTGAACGGATTGAACCAGTCCAACTGCGGGATGAGGGAGTACGGCTCGGCGGTTCCCGAATACACCTTGACGAGTGCGAACCCCGCAAAGAAAATCAGGATTGCGATTTCAAACGAGAGCAAAACGTACTGCACGTGAGCTGTGAGCTCGATGCCCCGGTAGCAGATCCAGGTCATTATCGCGATCCACGCCAGGCCGGCAATCGTTGTCGCGACGACGTTGCCCGCCAGCGCCGCGACTTCGGGGAGCCCGAATCCGCCGACAAAAATGAACGAATACGCGCCAGCGATCTGGGCCAGGTTGGCCATGACGACAATGTCGGCGATGACAATCCCCCAGCCACCCATCCACCCGGTGACCGGACCAAACGCTCGGGACGCCCACGTAAACGTTGTTCCGCAGTCAGGCTCCGCCTTGTTCAGCTCCTGGTAGGCGACGGCGATGAGGTACATCGGGATGAAGGCGAGAAGGACGATTCCGGGTGCCTTGACACCTGCGAAGATGGTGCCGCCGACGACGATGAATCCCAAGCTCGCCGCAAGGCTGTAGGCCGGGGCCGTCGATGCGACACCCACGACGACACTCGATACGAGACCGAGCGCACTGCCTTTCAGTCCCTTGCTTCCGACATCTTTGGTTCCGGAATGAACAGTGCTTGCCATCTTGTCTCCCAACCGAGGAACCGGCAGCGCCGGTAAAGCGGTATCCCTTTGCCCAACGAAAAGCGGGAGACCCGATGGGTAACTAATGCAAATAATCCAGCGTCTGCAGATTTACCGCAAGGGCGTGGATTGATCGGTTTAGGAGAGTGTGGTCGGGCGGAGCCCTATGCTTCTTTTTCCTTGGCGGTCACTGTCTTTTCTTCAGTGGTCTCGTCCTTGGTGGTCTCCGTGAAGAGGGCTCCCTGCGCCGCGCCGGAACCCGACCTTCCGCCGCCCGCGCCGCGCAAGACAAAGGCGATACCGACGGCGACCACTGCGCCGGTGAGTGGACCGGCCACATACACCCAGTAGTCGCTGAAGTTGCCGCCAGCCAGATCAGGCCCGAACGTCCGGGCGGGATTCATCGACGTACCGGAGATGGGGCTGCCCCACAGGCCCGCCAGGGCAATGTACGCGCCTACCCCGAACGCCCCGAACAGCCCGACATTCTGGGCTCCGGAGGCGGTGCCCAGGATCACGCTGACCAGCACCAGTGTCAGCAACGCCTCCATCAGGTACGCGGCGCCGGCCGAATAGTCCGCCGCCGGATAGTTTGAACCGTAGGTGGCGGAAACACCGATCACTGCTTGCAGCAACAGGCAGGCAAGCGTCGCCCCGGTGAGCTGGACAACGATGTAGCCCGGCACCCGGCGCCACGGGAAGTCGCCACGGAGGGCGAACGCGATGCTGACCGCAGGGTTCAGATGGGCGCCCGAGATCTTGCCCATGAACAGGATGATCCCCATCACCATGAGGCCCGGGGCCACCACGGCCGCCGTGCGGCTGATAACCCCCGGGAAGGCCTGGCTCATCATCCCGCCGCCGGCCGCGACAATGACGAGCAGAAATGTGCCGTACAACTCCGAGAACAGCCGCCGCCATTCCTGGCGGGGATCATCAAAATCCTGGATCCGCTGCAGGATGTTCTGCTCGAGGACCCCCAGTTCGCTGGCGAGATTGTGGTCTTGCGCCCGGTTCTCACGCGCACCCACGCGTCCGATTCCGTCTTGTCCCTGATTTTCCGCCATGGCTCGTCACCTCCGCCGACGCTGGCATCGTGATCGTGCCGCGCCCAGAGCAGGCCGGCACCTGAGATCCTCAATGTACCGCTGCCAGAGATGGTTGTCAGCGCTGGGCGGATGGCGCAGGCGGTGGCGCCGATGAAGATTCGTGGGGACATCCGCAGGGCAAAGTCCTAGCATTCAGCCATGAGGCAAGAAACCTGGCAAAAGTACTCCGAGTGGCCCCTCGTCGCTGCGGCTTTTATCTTTCTGGCCGCCTATTCCGTCCTGGTCATTGCCGAACCACCGGAACCCTATGCCGCCGCTCTGGCATTCGTCATGGGGTCGACGTGGATTGCCTTCGGCATCGACTACATCGTGAAGTTGCTCCTGGCTCCCCATCGGGGCCGATGGTTCGTCCGCCATCCTTTGGATCTGCTCATGGTGGTGCTCCCGGTGGCGCGGCCGCTGCGGCTCCTTCGCCCATTCACCTTGCGTCGGGTCATGGAACGGGCCCCGGGCACTGCCATCCGGACCCGCGTCATGGCCTACGTCATGGTCTCCGCCATCCTGCTGATCTACACAGTGGCCGTGAGCGTCCTCCATTTCGAAAAGAGCGCTCCTAACGCGAATATCACCACCATGGGCGACTCATTGTGGTGGGCGATCGTCACCATCACGACGATCGGTTATGGCGACTACTACCCCGTTACCGCTCCTGGCCGGTGGGCTGCGGCCGCGCTGATGATCAGCGGGTTTGCAGTGCTGAGCATGGTCACGGCGGCCGTGTCCTCCTGGCTTGTTGAAAGCGTGACCGCCGCAACCCTTGCCCGGAAGAAGCCCGACGATCAGATCGGCAGCGAGGAACTTGCCCGCCTCACGGCCCAGATCAACAGGCTCCATGAGCAGCTGGCACGAGGCCTGGGTGAATCCGACCGTGGCCCTGCCGAAGAAGAACGCAAGGAGCCACGATAGATGGCCGCTTCCCGCGGGAACGGGTACAACTGAGTCATGGCCACCTCTCCCTTGGTGCTCGGCCCCATGGTGCGGTACGTGGATGAATCATCGGCCAGTGTCTGGGTGGAGACCCGATCCGCTGCCCGGGTTTCTATCCGTGCCGGCGCCAGGGACTGGGCCGCCCGCACCTTCGCAGTCCACGGTCACCACTACGCACTGGTGGAATTGGACGGGCTGGAGGCTGGAACGGTCACGCCTTACGCCGTCGATATCGACGGATCACAGGTCTGGCCAGACCCTTCGTCCGGGTTCCCTCCGTCCATGATCGCCACTCTGGCCACCGGCAAGCCGCTACGGATGGCATATGGCTCCTGCAGGACCAGCGTCCCGCACGACGCGTCCGGTAACCGGACCCACGGCGTCGACTCCCTGCGTGCCTACGCATTGAGGATGGCTGCCGGCGGTGACGTGCGGTGGCCGGATCTGGTGGCGTTCGTCGGGGACCAGGTGTACGCAGACTTGACCAGCGAGCAGATGCAGGAGTTCATCCGCGCCCGACGCGACATCGAGGAACCCCCCGGCGAGGAGCTCAAGGACTACGAGGAGTACGCCCAGCTTTACTATCTGGCCTGGTCAGACCCCGCGAACAGATGGCTGCTGTCCACCCTGCCCAGCGCCATGATCTTCGATGACCATGACATCCGCGATGACTGGAACACCTCGCTGAGCTGGAAGAAGAAGATGGAAGCAACCACGTGGTGGCATGAGCGGATTGTCGCGGGGCTGGCCTCCTACTGGGTCTACCAGCATCTGGGAAACCTGTCGCCGCGGGAACGGGCGGAGGATGCTGTGTGGCAGCGGATCGTCCGCCATGAAGGCGGGGATGAGATCGACGTCGGCACGGAGCTTGACAGCTTCGCGGAGCGGGCTGATCAGGACCCGAAATCCTACCGGTGGAGCTACTGCCGGGATTTCGGGGACACCCGGCTGATCGTGGTGGACTCCCGTGCAGCCCGGGACCTGGCGCCGGAGCGCCGGGCCTTGGTTGACGCGGACGAAATGGCCTGGCTTGATGGCCAAATGCGCGGCGGGTTCCGCCACCTGCTGGTGGCGACGTCGCTGCCTTTCCTGCTGCCGATGGGCCTGCACTATGTCGAATCGTGGGATGAGGCGGTCTCCGAAGGTGCGTGGGGAAAGCGTGCCGCCCGGGCCGGCGAGAAGCTGCGCCAGATGCTGGATCTTGAACACTGGGGCGCATTCCAGGCCAGCTTCCGGGAAATGGCGGCCATGGCAAGCGAGGTCGCCGACGGCAAACGCGGCCCGGCGCCGGAAACAATCACTTTCCTCTCCGGCGACGTCCACTACTCCTACGTTGCGGAAGTGGAGCGCGCCACGGGCAGCCGGATCGTGCAGGCGGTCTGCTCCCCCGTCCGCAACCCGCTGCCCCGGTTCATGCGGTCCTTCGCCGCCATCATGTCCTACGGGCTGGCCGCGCCGGTAGGGGCCTTGGTGGCCCGCTCGGCAAAGGTCCAGGACCCGCCGTTTCACTGGTCCGGCGTCAAAGGGCCGTGGTTCCAGAACAACCTGGCCTGCCTGGAAGTGGTGCCGGACGGGCTGAATCTATGGTGGCAGACCGGCGTCGTGAATGGCGGCGACCACCTGCATCCCCGGCTGGAACTGGTCGCTTCCCTGACGCTGGCTCCGCGGGGTACCGAGGACCCCAGCCAAGGGCATCGCAGACCCAAATGACAGCGGCCTCTACTTCTGGCCGGTCAGCAGTGTGCCCTGGACCAGGGTGCCTTGGATAGCCGTCAACGGCACTGCTCCGAAGTCCCTGGAATCTATTGACACGCCGCGGTTGTCCCCCAGGACGAAGACGCTGCCGGCCGGCACCGTCTCGGGCCCGAAGTAGGTCCCGTCTATCCGGCTGTGGTCGATGAATGGCTCGGCGACGGCAACGTCGTCGACGAACAGCTCCGAGTCCCGGATGGCCACCCTTTGACCGGCTCCCGCAATGACGCGCTTGATCGCCGTCCGGCCATCGGCCGGGCTGGCGAACGCGACCACGACGCCATTGCGGATCCACCCGGCAGCTACTGCCGGCTTGAACAGGAACACGACGGCGCCGGGGGGAATCGTTGGAGCCATGCTGTCCGAGGAAACGGTCACAGGTTCAACGAGCAAGGTGCGGATGGCGAGCACCGCCACGACCGGGATTAAGGCCGCGACAAGGAGCCGGCGCCGCGACCGGCCGACACGGCCGGCCTGGTCCACCACGTTCATGACGGATCATCGTCCCAGGCAGCCTTGGCCGCCGTCATGGGGTCATCCGCGTCCCAGTCGGTTTCCTTCAGGCCCACCCGGAACTGCGCCATCATGTCGTGGTCCTCGTGCGGCAGGTTGTGGCAGTGCATCATGTACAGGCCCGTGTTCGGGGTGAACTTCATGAGTAGCCGGACGGTCTCGCCCTCGCCGACGTACACAACGTCCTTGGGGCCGCGCTCGTGAGCCAGGGGCGGCGCCCCGTTGCGGCTGAGGATCTGGAAGTCCACAAGGTGGATGTGGAGGGGATGGAACCAGCCGCTGGACTTGTTCTCGATCTCCCAGATTTCCACGGAGTTGAGGTCGGGGTCGGCGATGACTTTCTTGTATCCGCTGGCGATCACGTCCTGCCAGCTGTCGTCATTGATGGTCCACATGTTGGTGGAATCGTTCCGTTTGACCCGGAATTTGCGCGTCTTCACGGATTGCCCCGGCAGCAGCGACATGGCCTCGCTGTTGGCGAGCGTGGTGGGGATCCGGTTCCAGGTGGGGTCCGAGGTGTCCACCGGCTCGTCCGTGACGTCGAAGGCCATGATCTTGTTGGTGAAGTCGTAGTCCACGTTGTTCTTATTGGACAGGTTGCGCAGTTCAATCCGTTGGCCGGCCTTGTATTTCCGGAAGTCGACGAGGACCTCGTATCGCTCGGCTCCACCATGGCGCCAGCTGACCACGGACTGCGTCACAGGGACCAGGCCGCCGTCGGTACCCACCACCACCACTGGGTCACCGGTACTGAGCGTGGGCCGCAAGGAACGGGAGATGGAACAGTTCAGGATCCGGAAACGGTAGACACGTTTCTGCACCTTCATGACCGGCCAGGGCCTCCCGTTGACCAGGATCACGTCCCCCCACAATCCGGAGTGGCTGTTGTCGTCATAGCCCAGGGACCCGTCCGCGGCGAACATGGCATCACTGATCGTCAAGGCCACGTCGAAGTTGCCCTGCGGGAGGAGCTGCCGTTCCACGGGATCGTGCAGGTGGTACTGGGCGGCGAGCCCTGAATAGGCGTTCAGGGCCGTGAAGTGGACGCCGTGGTCGTGGTACCAGAGCGTGCGGGCCGGCTGGAAATTGGGGTAGTGGTAGTCCTTGTAGAACCCCGGATGCGTGATGTCGCTGGCGTACCCATCGAATTGCGGTTTCGAAGCAGAACCGTGCAGGTGGGTGGACGTGGACAGGGCGTGACCGTCCAGCGCATGCTCAGGCGGGAGCTGGTTTCGAATCCTCAATACGGCTTTCGTGCCCTGCTCCAGGCTGATGGTCGGTCCGGGGAACAAGCCGTTGTATCCCAGGATGGGAGTGCCCAGCCGGGGAAGGATGTTGGCCATGGCGGCCCTCTCTGTCAGCTTGTAATAATTCACGGGCCGGCCGTCCGCGGCGTCGGTTCCGGTGGCGTAGGGCTGAAGAACCGGCGCCTGGACAAAGGCCGCCTGGAAGGGCTTCGGCATCTCGTTGGAACTGATGCGGCTGGCCGACTTGGCTTCGACCGAACCCGTGGGCAGCATGGCGCCCCCGGCTCCGAGAACACCCAGGCCCCCGATCAACAAAACCTGACGTCGTGACATGGACATAGCCGGTCTCCTTTTTGTTCGGATACCAGACCTTGCCGGACCGGGCTTGGAGATAGCCTGCGGCAGATTCCCAAACCTTGGGAGAAGCCTGAGCTACCGCCTGCGACTCAGCGGGCCGCCGCAAGACGCGATTGCAACCGCGCCGTCACTGTGGTGCCCGCGCCCGGGACGCTGAGAATTTCCAATGCGCCGCCCGCCTCACGGATGGTGTCCTGGAGTATCCGAAGGCCAAGATGGCCGTCGGCGGCCCCTAGGGATTTGTCGAAGCCCTGACCGTTGTCCGAGATGCTTATTTCCGAACCGTGTTGATCTGTCCGCAGTGAGAGCACCACCGCGGTGGCACCGGAGTGCTTTGCACAGTTTGAGAGTGCTTCCCGGGCCACGCGGTACAACAGCGCGGACGAACCCCGGCCGAGCGGGACATCGTGAGGGATCAGCAGGTGCACAGTGATGCCGCGTTCCTGGTGCGGCTCGGCGAGGCGTTCCAGGGACGTCCTGAGCCCCAGTTGTTCAAGATCGGGCGGATACAGCTCTTGCGTCATGGCCCGCAGGGCGCGGACGCTCTGCTGCAGTATGGTCCGGGCCCCGCCCAGCACCGGCCGCTGCTCCGGTGGTCCGTGGAGCTCTTCTGATTCAAGGGCATAGCCCAGCCCCGAGAGGTCCTGGATCACCTCATCGTGCAGGTCCCGGGCGATCCTGCGCCGCTCCAGGTCGGAGGCCTCAACAGCGCGCCTCAGCAGACGGTTCCGGCTCACCTGATGGTCCTGGATTCCGCGGGCCAGCCGGATGGCGGGAGGCAGCTGCGCGAGCTGCAGTGCCGCCAGGGCGAGCAGAAGAGGCGGGATCATGCTGTACAGGACTTCCTGCTGCTCGGCCCGGACCGGGTCGTCGTCGTAATAGGCCTCAAAGATCAGTGGCGTACCGTCGGTGGCCGCGGAGCTGACGTAGACCTCCACAAGTTCCCCCGCGGCCAGCTCGTACTCGTTCTCCAGTTCCTGCTGGCTTTCCAGGGAAGCAGTCCCCGGCCCCCCGGCCAAGAGATCGCGGCCCCAGTCCGGCAAGTCGAAGTGTTGTCCAACCAGCGAGCGAACGTCCGAATAGACCACGCGGCCACTGCTGTCCCACACTTTGATGCGCAGCACCGCGGCGTCCTTGCGCCATGGCTCCAGGGCCTTGTCCAGTGCGTCCAGCGCTGCCGCGTCCCCGGCGAGCAACGCCTCGTTCACCAGTGGTTTGATGGCCAGGTCCGCCACGCGTTGAGTGAGGAGGAGGGCGTTGTCCAGGGCGTGCCGCTCTGCCTCGGCCCGGATCCAGAACGCCACGGGGGTCGCCACGATCAGCAGGGCGAGAAATCCCATCAGGAGGAATTTCGCGACGGCGGTCCGGACAGGGAACCGTTCAGCCCCGCCCGGAAAGTCCTCCGGCGGTGGGCCATCCTCAGCCTCAGAAGGCCTGGACATCGGACTTCTCGCGCAGGATGCCCCGGACTTCGGCCTCGGCCATGGCTTCGCTTTGGGAGTGCGAGCCCAGCTTGGAAAAGATGGTTTTGACGTAGCCGCGGCAGGTGTGGATCGAGATGCCCAGGTTGGTGGCGACCACACGCACCTCATGGCCCTCAGACATCAGCCGCAGCACGTCCAGCTCGCGGGGGCTTAGGGGTGGCCCAGGGGGGACCGCGGCGGCAGCGGAGTGAGTGGCCCCGATCCGCGCCACCAACGAGGGGTGGACCACCATGTTTCCGGCCCGGGCGTGGCGGAGAGTGTCGAGCATGGTGGCCAGCGAGCCGTCCTTGGGGAGGAACCCGCAGATTCCTATCGCCGCCGCCCGTCGCAGGACGTCCTGGGACGGGTCGCCTGTCAGCATGATGATCCGGGCGTCCGGGTTGTGTTCCAGAATTCTGGCCGCCGCGGAAAGCCCGTCGCCGTCGGGCAAGTGGTAGTCCATGACAACGACGTCGGGTTCCAGGTCGCGACACAACTGCACGCCGCTATCGACCGAAGCCGCCGAGCCAATACTGCAAAGGTCCGGCTCCCGGTCCAGGGCGCCCGTCAGCAGTTCGGCGAAAGTCCGGTGGTCATCGATGGTCAGGACCCGCAGGGTGGCCGCGGCGCCTGCTTCGCCGACTGGGATGCTGTCCGGGACGACGGAAGCGGGGGCCCGGCCCGCAGAAGCTGCGGGCGCGGGTGAGGCGGCGTCAATTTTCGGGGTTACGGCTCCGCCGGTCAGCCGTAAGAGACGGGCGTGGGCGGCACGCAGGGCATCGCCCGGGGCGCACCCCATTTCCCGGTGCAGGGTGCGCCTGCATTGCTCGAAGGCCCGCAGCGCTTCGAGCGGTTGCCCTGATTCCTCCAGTCCCAGGACGAGGGACTGCCATGCACTCTCGTTGAGCGGATCGCCGGCCAGGGCCTCCCTGGCCCAGTGGACCGCGCGCTTGGGCTGGTGCAGCGACAGCGCCAATTCGGCGGCCTGCGCCCGGGCCCTACCGACCCGGTGCTCATGGTTGTCCCGCTCTTCCTCGGCCCAGGATGCCTTCAGCTCGTCCCCGAGCAAGGGCGCGGCTGCCAGGTCCAACGCTTCCTGCAAATGCTCCAAGGCCTCGACGGGCTCGCACCTCGATGCCCGGTGCAGCAAGTCATCAAAGCGGCGCACGTCGAGATCCACGAGGGCCGAATCCATCACATACCCGCCCGTGACGGTCCGCAACGGACCGGATTTGCCCTGGCCGGGCTGCAGGTGGCGCCGCAGGACGCTGATGTAGCTTTCCAGCGTCGGCAATGCCTCTGCCGGTGGCTGCCCGGCCCACAGCACGTCGATGAGGCGGTCCTTTGATACGGCGGTGCCGAGATTGAGCAAGAGAATCTCAAGGATTTGGCGCGGTTTGGGACCGCCAAGCTCACCGGCTTCGATGACTTCGCCACCGCGCCGGATCAACAGTGGACCGAGTATTCGGACATCGAGGACAGGCTGGGGCAGCAAGTCCCCCGTCGCTGCTGATGGACCGGCACTCTCATACATCGGGGTGGGGAGCATCTGAGACCTGCATTTCAAACGGAAGTAGTGCTCCCAAGTTTTTCCATGGAGGGCGAGTCGAACACGAGTATCCGCTACTCGTTTTCCGGGGCGTGCCGCGGGTCTTCGACAGGTAGTCAGCTGCGCCCCTGGTGGTGCGCCGCCCCCAGCGACAGGCCCGGGCCGCCCGGCAACTCCAGCGTCAGGTCGACGGCCCGGTCCGGAAGCTCGAACACGAGGGTGGCGTTGATGCTTTGCCCTCGCGGGACGTCCGTGGGACCGGGAGAAAACCACAGCGCCCGCCACGTCCCTGTTCCGAGGCCTGACACGGTGTATTCAGCGGGATCATATGCTAGACCGCCCTTTTCCAGCGCCGTCAGCTCGACGAGCAGGCGCACCCGGTGAAGCCCGTCTGCGGGCGGACTGGCGAGCGCGGCAGCGGCGGCGGCCGGCATCCCGCCGTCGTTCTCTACCGGCACGACGCCGTTAATGCGCGCCACTCCCCCGGTAATGCCGGCTGAGGCGCCCAACGGGGCGGGAGGTTTTCGCGGTGCAGCCATGACGACGCTGGCGACGAGGGCCGCAACGAGACCCAGCAGGAGTGCCGGAACGAGGATTTTCGCGCGCCGAAGCGTAGCTGACCTTGACATGTGGGCCAGCTTTCCCGGAACGCCCTAGGGAAACCCTTGGAAATCCTCGCGTGCTGGCACGGCCCCGCGGTTGCAGGTCCGCCTGATCACAGGCTTGTTACAAGTCCCCGTCCATACCGTGACGCTCACAAGTGCGCCTCCCGGCGCACCGTGTTCCTCCCGCCACGGTGGAGGGGCGAGAAAAACACAGGATGGATATCGTGATGAAACGAATACTTGGTTTCCTGCTCACAGTTTTCGCGGTGGTCTCGCTGGCCGGCCTAGCCTCGGCCGCCGTCGGCCCTCCGGGAGTCAACGGTCCCGGACTCGCGGAAGTCGGCCCGGTCGATCCGACGGACGGCTACCCGGTCTGGTACCGCGACCACACCGGGCTCAGGCTGGAGAAGTGCATCGCGCAGGCCGATCCGATGTGTCCGGCCCGCGGGCCGCTGCCCGATGAAGCCGCACCCGTTTCGTTCCCCGACAACTACCCGGATGAGGGCTTCTACTCCCTGACCAGCACAACGATGAACACGGCCGGCGGTGGAAAGGCGCTCGCTGCGATCGCCCTGGAGCAGGCGTTCGGCAGCGGACCGGTTGCCGACGGCGATCAGGTCACTTTTGCCCGTCTTCGCCTGAAAATCACGAATGTCAGGGACGGCGTGGACTACAAATTCACCACGCCGGCAGGCACCAAGACCCTCCGGACGTCGAAGCCGGGCCTCGTCTTTGACACGGAAGACATCGGCATCGGCGGAAAGGGAGACTTCTCGGGCGCCTTGGGAGGAAGGGTGGGGCCGTTCCTGACCTGGGATACCTACCCCACCGATCCCGCCCTCAAGCCCGACGCCAGCGGCAAGAACACGTACGTCGGCGATGGCACCACCCCCCACAAGATCACCGGCAGCCCGTACGGGACCAATATCTTCCGCATCGAGGGTCCGGGCATCAATCCGGGCGCCACGGATGCATGCCCTTCCGTTCCGGGACCGGTGGCGGACTGCGTGGAAACCGATCTCTTCACGGTGCAGGGCAAACTGGCGACCAACAGCGGTGTTGCCGCAGAGCGGGCGACGTATTCCAGGTCATCGCTCAGCTCCGGGACGGTGGACGTCTTCGCGTCGAGCGAATCCGGTCCTCAATCAATTCAGATCTCCGACTCTTCTGCCGGCAGCGCGGCCTTCAGCACCACGGCGTTGGATGGATCCGGCGGCAGGTACTTCGCCAGGATCGCTTTTGACGGACCCCAGCCGCCGGCCACGGTCACTGTCACGAACTCGAGCGACGTACCGGCGTCGGCCAAGAAGATCGACGTCGTTGACAGGGTCAGCGGCAAGGCCACCTTCAACACCGACAGCGGTGTCCTGTCGATCGAAGCGGTGTCCAGTGACACCGCAGGTGCGCGGATCCTGACTGCCGTCGGTTTCGGCCAGCTGGCCACGGGCTCCCTGACGTCCGGCCCCCTCGCGGCTCCTCCTGCTTCCGTCACCGTAAAGTCAGACGCCAAGGGCGAAGTGGTGTTGCCGGTTGAGGTGACTGGCAGCGCCCGCGCTCCGATTCCGGTGACGGCCCAGGCCGGAGCGGACCAAACGGTCCACGAAGGCCAGAAGGTGGACCTGGACGGGTCCGCCTCCAGCGGTCCGGTGTCCACCTACTCGTGGAGCAGCCCTGCCGGAGTTGTCCTCAGCGATCCCAACGCGGCCCGGCCAAGCTTCACCGCACCCGCGCCGGGAGACTACGTCTTCTCCCTCACGGTCAACGGACCGGGCGGCCCAAGCACCGCCACTGTCACTGTCACGGTCCTGGCCTCCGCTCAGGCGGCCGCAAACGCCGGACCAAACCAACTCGGCGTGCAGCGCGGAGCCAAGGTCACTTTGGATGGCAGCGGTTCGGCCGGCGCGGCCACCTATTCGTGGACGCAGATTGTGGGCGCGGGTGATCCCATAGTCACCCTCACCGGCGCCAGTTCCGCCCGTCCCGCGTTTACGTTCCCGCTTTACAAGTACCCTGCGGGTTCAGGTGCGCTGACGTTCAAGCTCACGGTGGGGAGCGCTGACGGGTCCTCAAGCGAGGCCCAGGTGACGGTCACACCGCGGGCGGACACCGTGGCGGTTACCTCCGCCCGGTACACGGCCAGCAAGCGCGAATGGCGGGTGGACGGCACCAGCTCCATCCCGGCCGGCCAGGCGGTAACAGTGCACCTCGGTGGTTTGGATGGAACCGTCCTGGGTACGGCCGTAGTGGACGCCACGGGGGCGTTTGCCATCCGGGTTACATCGACTGTTGTGGGCCGGGCGGGCCAGAGCGTGAGCGTTGAGTCACCTCTAGGCGGCACCACAACCGGATTTGCCGTCCGTGTCCAGTAACCATCCGGCAGCCGGAGCTCGGGGGGCGGCCGTCAGGCCGGCCGCTTCCCGGGCCCTCGGCCAGCAATCCGCTCACGCTCACGGACAACGTGTGGCGCCGCAGGCACCGTGCCCCAACACCGCAGCCGACGCCGCGGCCGACACCGCGTCGGATCCTGCCTCCGACGAATATGCCGGCACGTCCCTGCGGCTGCAGGTCCTCGAAATCATCGACGGCCTCCTCAACAGCACGGGACCGGAACTGGAAGAGCACCGGGCCCGCCTGCGGGGTCACGTCACTGAGCATCCCTGGGATCCGGAAACCGCCCTGCTGCAGTACCTTTGGGATCGCGAAGAGCACGTTGCGGCGCCGCCAGAGCTGCCCGGGCCCGGCAAGTGACGGCCCAGTCGAATCAGACCTTCAACCGAAGGCATGCGTCAGGGGGCGGCCACGTTCTCGATGGAGACCGTTTCGATGATTCGGGTCGACGGCTCGCCGACCAGCGCCGGCGCCGTCACACCCGTTTTCCACGTATCGTTCTGCAGCCGTCCCAGGAAGTCCACGGCAGCCGCCTGCGTATCGAAATCCATCTCCAGCATCACATAGTCCTGCTGGTCAAGCGGACGGGAGATCCGGTATGACCGGACTCCCGACGCCGCGCGGTTCAGCGGATCACTGTCAAAGGCCCTCCGCCACATGGCGAAGTCCCGGACCTGGTGTTCGATCTGCAGGGTAATCACTGAGGCGCTCCTGTCGACGGTCTACACGCCCAACTGTAGGCCCGGAAGGCCCCGACAAGTAAGGCACGTGGCAGAAGTGTTATCCGGTTGGCGCCTTACGCCGGCTGGGACCCGGTGTTGGTCGTGCTGGTCGGGGCGTTGGCCTGATCGGCAGGGTGCCGTTGCCGGCGGCTCGCCAGCAGGAACGGCACCGCGATCAGCTCGATCACGCCGCCGATCGCCAGCGACGCCGCGTAGCCGTAGATATCGGCTGCCCGGCCCAGCAGCGGCTGCACCACCACGCCACCGCTGGAGCCCATGAGCGAATCGAAGCTGAGCACCGTTGCCCGTTGCTTCGAGGCGATCATGTCGTTCAAGTACGCCTGCCGCACAGGGATGCCCGCCGAGGCAACAAGGGCCCAGAGCGCCAGCAGCACCAGTGCCACCCAGAACACTTGGATGAACCCGAGCACCACCAGGATCACTGTGCCCACAATGCTTGCCAGAATCATCACGGTGGTGCGCTTGCGGAAGAGGTTCCGGACGCGGGGCGCCAGCCAGCCGCCGAGCACCTGCGCTCCGGCCACGATCGCCGCCGCGAGGCCCGCAACGGAATATGCGTGGGGGTCCCCAAACAGCTCGAGCAGGTACGGTTGCAGGGCGTAAAACACATAGATCCCGACGCCGGCGCTGAACGGCGCTGCCAGCATCACGTAACGCACAGGTGGATTTTTCAAGCCGTTCTCGATCGAGGCGGACAGTACGGCACGGGTCGCCTGCAGAGGATGAGTCGAGCGTTGGGGCGTGAATCCGACGTCGCGCATGAGCCCAAAAGCCACGGCGAACATGCCCAACAGCACGCCCACGCGCATCAGAAACGGCACACCCAGAGTCGTGGCCTGGGCGATCACGCCGCCGGCCACCGAGCCGGCCAGCATCGCGACGCCGGAGACCATCTGGCCGCGGCCGAGGACCGTCTCCATCCCGCCTTCATACCCGGAGAACCGCAACGCGTCCACCAGCCAGGCCTCCACCGCGCCAGAGAAAAACGTGAATCCCAGTCCAAGCAGGACCGACACTACCGCCCACATCCAGAACGGGGCGGAAAACTGCCAGAGCAGGTAGTAAAGGTAAGTCGCTCCGGCCAGGGTCAGGGTGCCAAGCAGGAACGAGACTCGGCGGCCCCAAGAGTCGGCAACCACTCCTGTGGGCACCTCGAAGAGCACCATACCGGCTGTGAAGAAGGCGTTCGCGGCAAACGCCTCGAGGTTGCTGAGGCCGGCATCGAGCAGGAAGAGGGTGTTGATCCCCCAGATGAACGAGGCCGCAAGGGTATTGCCCAGCGTCAACGTGAGATAGATGCGCTGGATCTTCCGGGCGGCGGCGTTCATCACGTCGCCGCCCCCGCCAAGGCGAGGGGGAACCACGAGCCCATTCTCGTCTCCGGCGCCGGCGCGCGCCAGTACGCGCCAGTACGCGCCACTACGCGCCAGGCAAACGTCAGGCTTTATGCCTCATGCGAAGAACCACGCCACACGACCTCGGCGGCTCAGCTGTCCCGGTCCGTGTAGAACCCCCGCCGGCGCGCATACTCGTGGATCTGATCCAGGGTGGCGAGCTGTTCGCGGGCCTTCGTGGCCAGTGTGTCGAACCTGGATTTGTCCAGTCCCAGATCGCCGGCGAGGTCTTGCAGCGTCTGCCACAGGCCCAGTTTTCCAATGATCGCCGAGCGCATGAACTCTGTTTCCAGGACCAGGGTCATGGGCGAACGGCTCACCACCCGTCGATTGAGTTTGAGCCGTCCGGCCCGCTCCGCGAGCCATGCCGCGGCCCGTCGCGGGGTTCGCCGCGGTACGCCCAAGTCCTGCACGAGTGCGCGCACGTAGTCCCGCTCTTCCCGGATCTGGGTGGCAAGTGCGCCAAGTTCAGCGTGGAAGGGAGTGTCCGTGAAGGCGCCTGCCATGCGCTCGATGCGGCCTTGCCCTGCCGTGGCTCCCGCGAGATGATCCGAGAGGTAAAGTCCGAACAATTTCTTGTCGACTACGCCGGCCGGTGGCTGCAGCGGCGCCGCATCGGGATTCATGGCCACCAGCCCCGTGTCGCCCACCGGCTCCGTCTGCTCCTTCTCGACTGCAGGCTTGCGCCAGGACGCCACCACGCTCACCCCGCCGCCGTCGTCGTGATCAATTACGACGTCGATCTCCGCGGCGGCCGCCCCCATATGCGACAGCTTCTCGCGATACGACACGACCAGCGCCCCCAGGCTTTCCTCGGTCCACTCCCCTGGCCGCATCCTCGTTGAGATTTCGACCGGTTCAGGCTGATACAACGTCATGGAAGTCCTTCCTTCGGGGCGCGACCGGGGCGGGCACGAGCCCATTCTCGTCGCCTGTGCCGGCTCGCGCTAGAGATGGTGGGGCGCAGCGCAGTTGCTGCCGGGCGTTCCGGAGCGAGCGTCCCGGTGGCAGACTTTGGTCACCGGAGTTAGGACCAAGCAGGAAGAGGATCCCGGTGGCTGACATGGCTGAGGCCGTTTTGCACGACGGCACGGCAATACCAATCCTTGTGAGCGGTAATGGCCGGGCGCTTCTCATCCCTGCGAATTTGACGCCTCACTCCGAGTCGGAAGCCCAGACAATGCGCGACTGGGGCGCGGACCCTGACCTTGGGCCCAACCTGGTGTCGGCCCTCTCCCGGTCCTGTCGGGTGGTCGCCGCCGACTATGAGGGGCACCGGATGGCGCACCCGGCGCCGCATACCCTCACCCCGGAAAACGTCGCCGCCGATTTCCTGGCCATCGCTGACGCGGCACACGCCGAAACGTTTGGGTACTACGGGTATTCCTGGCTCGCCCTGTGCGGTTTACAGCTGGCGATCCGAACCAATCGGCTCTGGGCGCTCATCATGGGTGGATTCCCGCCGCTCGAGGGCCCGTACAAAAGCATGCTGGCGGTGACGCAGGCGGCCCACGCGGCGGCTGCGCAGGCCCGGCATCAGCAGTCCTCGGAAGCGCCGGCGGCGGACCTCCCCGTCGAGCCAGGCGACTGGGATTCCGCCGCAATACGAACCAGCGAAGCGCAGACCCGCCAGTTCGTCACGCTGTACGAAGCGCTCCAGGATTTCGACGATTCAGCTGTTGGTGTGGCCCCGGATCTGCCCCGGCTGGCGTTCGCCGGCTCGGCCGATCACATCGTTTACGGACCCCGCTGGGGAGACGTGACGGTGCGAATCGGCGAGCCGCTGGCTGCCCACGAGCGCGAACTCATCGATGCCGGTTGGGACGTGGAAGTACTCCCGGCGCTCGATCACCTGGGCGCGATGCGCAGCGACGTCGTCGTTCCTCTCCTGACGGCCTGGCTCGGAAAGGTGAGCAGGGAATAAAAGTAAACCGGCGCAATAGGCGACCGCTCCGATACGAAACGGGAGCTACTTGCCCAGTTGGAAGACGTCGGCCTTGATCCCGTGCCGTCCTGCCTTGCGCCTGCCGGCCGGAGTCCCGTACAGGACCAAGGCGGACCGGCCGTCGTCGAGCACGGTGATCCCCTCGGCATGATCGTCACCCTTGCCGAACGGTGCATCAAATTCGCAATGCAGGTGGTCTTTTTCAAGGACGGCCTCCGCTTGCGACGTCAGCGCGCCCCGCCAGCGGAACACGGCCGCACGCCCGTCGAGCTCCATGGTGGGCCCCGCCAGGACGAGCAGGTCGTCCCCGTGCCGGCAGAGGTCCCGCACGCCCAAGCCGTCCAGGCGGAGAAAGTGCTTGCGGTAGCGACGATTCCCGGGACCGATCGGCTGAGGCTCAATGCCCGGCCCGCCACCGACCTGGAGCTCAATGATCACCGCCCACCCGCGCAGCACCGGCCCGCGCAGACCGACAAAAACGCGGCCGCCGGCAACGGCGAGGCCTTCGCAGTCAATACCGTTTTCCTTGCCCGGGATCGGGTGCGAGCCGGCCGCCGAGGCCTGTATGAAACCGCCAAGGTGAGGGTCATTGGCGAGGAGGTCCACGAGGTCCTCGGTTCGGCCGAGGCCGAGTACACCGGCGCGCTGCCGCTGGCCCGGCGGGCTGCCGCCCGGGTCGAGGGTCCCACCGGCATCGACCAGGGTCATGGTCGAGAGCCGGGCCAACACCCGCCGGCGCTGGCTGACCTCTACAGTGGCCAGGGATTTCTGCGCCTCGGCGGGGGCGGCTTTGCCCTTGACCTGCTTCCGGGCCGAGCTGTGCGATCCCACCAGCCACAGCGTGTTGTTCTCGACGTCCAGGCCCTCGATGTCGATCTCGCCCCTGGGCCCTGGCAGCTCCAGGAGTTGGGTGAGGTCGAAGCTGCGATGCGCGCGCGCCTGGTTGCCGTTCTCAAGCGTGAGCCGCTCGACACTGGTGGTCTCGTCATTGGCGACCCAGAGGTGGTTGCCCTCGCGGGCGATCGCGGACAATCCATCGCGGAGTTCGGCCTTCTTGCCGAGCGTGCTGCGCTGATCGAGTACCAGGGTGATTTCGCCGGAAGGCTCGTCCGGCCGCGGCCATCCATTCACCGCCGATCACCCCCGCGCTCTGCGTTCGCGCAGCCACGGGATGAGGCCACCTGCCAGGAGCATTTCCACCTGACGGCCGGAGAGGCTGTGCCGCACAGGGTAGACCTCGTCGCGGGTCTCGTTCTGCACCAGGATCTCCTTGCCTGAGACGAGGGCGTCGTGTGTTCCGGTCAGCAGGAGCACATCGCCTTGTTCGATCCGGTCGTGATCGGCCGCATCCGTGAACTCGAGGGCGAGGACGCCGAAATTGGCCAGGTTCTGCCAATGGATCCGCGCGAACGAGACGGCCACCACTGCGCGCAGCCCCAGGAAGCGCGGGGTGATAGCCGCGTGCTCCCGCGAGGATCCCTGCCCGTAGTTGGTGCCGCCGACCAGGATGTGGCCCGTCGAGTCGCGGGTGCGTGCGGCACGGGCGGGGTAGGTGGGATCCACCTGGTCGAAGGTGAATTCGGCCAGTTTGGGGATGTTGCTGCGGTAGGGCAGGACGCGCGCACCGGCTGGCAGGATCTCATCCGTCGAGACATCATTCCCCACGACCAGCGCGACTGGTGCCTCGATGCGGTCCGCGAGGGGACCGAATTCCGGGAGCGAGGAGATGTTTTCACCCTTGACCAGTGCCACGTTGCCAGCTTCCTCCGGCGCCAGCGGCTCCTCCAGCATGGCCAGGTTCACGCTCGACACCGCGGGAAGTTCGATCTCGGGGTACTCCAGGCCCAACAGCTCTGTCAGGTCCCGAGGATCGGTGATCGTTCCGGTGAGTGCTGCAGCGGCGGCCGTCTCCGGTGAGCACAGGTAGACCGAGTCCTCCTTCGTCCCCGACCGGCCGGGAAAGTTGCGGGGCATCGTGCGCAGGCTGTTGCTTCCGTTCGCGGGGGCCTGGCCCATCCCGATGCAGCCCATGCATCCGGTCTGATGCAGCCGGGCTCCGGCGCTGATCAGATCAAGCGTGGCCCCCATCTTGGTGAGGTCCTGGAGGATTTGTCGGGAACTCGGATTGACGTCGAAAGACAGGCCCGGGTGGCACTGCCGCCCCTTCGTGATGGCGGCGACAATTGCGAAGTCGCGCAGGCCCGGGTTCGCTGAGGACCCAATCACCACCTGCGCCACCGTCCTGCCGGCAACCTCGCGCACCGGGACGACGTTGCCGGGCGAGCTGGGCAAGGCGATGAGCGGCTCGATCGTGGCGAGATCGATCTCGTCGGTCACGTCGTAGGTGGCGTCGGGATCGGCGAGGAGTTCGGCGAAGTCGCCCTCGCGCTGTTCGGAACGCAGAAAGGCCCGGACCTGGTCGTCGGCCGGGAAAACCGTGCTCGTCGCACCAAGTTCGGCGCCCATGTTGGCAATCACGTGCCGGTCCATCGCGCTCAGGGTGGCGAGGCCGGGACCGTAGTACTCGATGATCCGGTCGCGGCCGCCCTTCACGCCGTGCCGGCGCAGCATTTCGAGGATGACGTCCTTGGCGCTGGTCCACGGCGGCAGCTTGCCGGTAAGCCTGACGCCCCAGATCTCCGGCATTTTCAGATAGAGCGGCTCGCCCGCGATCGCCAGGGCTACCTCCGTGCCGCCAACCCCGATTGCCAGCATCCCCAGTGAACCCGCGGCCGGGGTATGGCTGTCAGAGCCGACCATGGTTTTGCCGGGAATGCCAAACCGCTGCATGTGCGTCGGATGGGACACCCCGTTTCCGGCCTTCGAGAACCACAGGCCAAACCGGCGGCAGGCCGAGCGGAGGAAATCATGGTCCTCCGCGTTCCTGCTGTCAGCCTGCAGAAGGTTGTGGTCCACGTACTGCACGGATACCTCAGTCTGTGCCCGGTCGAGCCCGAGGGCCTCCAGTTCGAGCATGACCAGTGTCCCGGTCGCGTCCTGGGTGAGTGTCTGATCGATATGCAAAGCAATCTCGCGACCGGGAATCATCTCTCCGGCGACCAGATGGGATGCTATGAGCTTCTGGGCCACGTTGTAGGCCATGGCGGGCTTCCTTACTCGATGGCGAGGCCGGACGCCTCCGTCGGTAACGAACCCCGCCGGGCACTCCCCTTATCCCCCAAAATAGCCCTCTCCCGGCGTCGGGAACAGTGGAGATCAGATGCCAGGACCTCCCGGCACTCAGACGTTCCTGGTGTTCCACGAGCTGAGGAAGGCCAGGGCCGCAGCAACTCCGGCACTGAGCACAACGGCTCCCAGCCACATCGACACGGGCCATTCGATCCCTGACGCCAGGCCGATGCCGGTCAGCTGGCCCGTCCAGACAAGTGCCGCGAGGACTGCGGTGATTGCCGGCAGCCGGCGCCGCAGCCACGGCTCCGCCCGTCGGGCGAGCAGCACATCCGCGACGACGGCGGCTGCCGTGGCTCCTATGGCCCCGGCCACCGCTGCCGGGCGCAGCCCCGACATGGCCAGCGGCAGCCACGCCACCACGGCGACCAGGACGGTGGCGATCCCATAAGGCGGCCGTCGTGCCCCGGATAGCGTATAGAGGAAGGGGCCGATGATCAGCGCCGTGGTCACCAGGTAGCTGGCCAGGCCGAGCGCCGGCGGCAGCTCCGCCTGGGCGTGCCCGGGGCTCCCGATCGGCGCCGGAAGATAGGGGACAGCCGGCGGGACGCGGACGAAGGCCGAGCAGTAGATGAGGAAGAAGGCGCCCAGGCCGGCCAACAGGGCGAGAGACAGTACGGCTGGCGGCGTCCATTGGAAGGCCTCTGAGCCGCTGGCGGCCCGGGCACGGCGGACGCCGGTGCCGAGGATAAGGAAGAGGCTGAACCCGAGGAGCAAGTGTGTGGGGCTCACCAGCGCATCGAGGGAGACTTCGATGCCCAGGATCTCATGCCAGGCCAGATCCAGTACGCCCGCGACGGCGAACAGGGTGAGTCCGATGACCGTGCCCTGGTAGCCGGCTGGTATCGCCCGGGTCAGCGGCTGCCCTGGCTGGCGGTTGGTCCAGATCACGTAGGCCGTCCACGCGGCAGTGGCCACGAGGCCCGAATAGAGGGCCGCGTGCCAGGGAGTGAAGAAGGTTTCGAGTCCGGGAACGTGCAGATGGGCCCAGCCGTCAAGGAAGACCGCCAGGAGGAGCCAGATGCCCAACAGCTGCGTTACAAGGTCCTTCCGCTCCCCTGCCCGAAGAGTCCGTGCTGCTGTGTCAACCATGGTCGCTCTCCTCGCACTCGACATGCCACCCCCGCCGGCCGGAGCCGCCCGCATCTGGCCCCGCGCCGAATGGTTAAAGCTTGGACCTCGCGGTGCCCAACCGCCAGTGGCGGGTATGCTCGACGCCCTTGATGGGCATGAGTGGCAACTGGACCGGCGGCTAGGATGTACCCGTGCACCTCCGAGCCAATATCCGAGCCAATAAAAAGCACTCCTCGCCCATCGTTTCCGAGCAGGCTCCCGGCGTCTTTTTCGTTGAGGGACCAGCCTCTAACTGGATCGTGGTCCGCGACGAAACCGGCTTCATGCTCATTGACAGCGGTTATCCTGGCGACCGCGCCCTCGTCCTTGAGTCCATCCGCCAGATGGGCTTGCATCCAGCCGACGCCCAGGCCGTGCTCATCACCCACGGCCACGTCGACCACACCGGCTCTGCGGCCTACTTCTCCTCGACATATGGAACGCCGATCCTGTGCTCCCCGGAAGAACTGGCCCATGTCCAGGGGAGGGAAAAGCACCAAGTCACGTTCGGCCAGGTCATCGTCAGGGTGTGGCGCCCCCGCGTCTTCCGGTGGATGATCCACGCCATCAAGGCAGGATCCCTGGCGGCGAAGCCTGCGACGCGGGCCGAGGCTTGGGACACCGAGAGGCTCCGGAGCCTGCCCGGCTGTCCGGAGGTGATCCTGCTTCCGGGTCACACCCCCGGCAACGTCTCGATCTTCCTTCCCGACGCAGGGGCGATCGCTGTGGGTGACTCGTTTGTCAGCGGCCATCCGCTGAGCCCTAGGACCGGACCCCAGATGCTCCACCGGGTGTACCACACAGACCCCGCCGCGGCACTGGCGGCAACTCACCGGCTGGACGGGATCAAGGCCTCAGTCATACTTCCCGGCCATGGCCCGGCGTTGCACATGCCCCTGGCCAAAGCCCTGGCGGCGTTGCGAAGCCAGGCTGCCCCGTAGGCGGCATGGTCGCTCCGGGGTGAGCACTGGCCTCATGGAGGCGCACCCTTACCCTGCGCCGGGGAGGGACACCTCAACCAGACCGTTCTCAATGCGTGTGCTGAATCTCGGCTGGCCCGCTGTCGCCGGTCCGCCCAGGACTTCTCCGCTACTCAGCGAGAAAACGCTCCCATGCCACGGACAGACAACGCAGGGCTCCCCGCGTTCTTCGACCTTGCCTTCATGGAGTGGCCCGGACAAGTGGCTGCAGAGATCGGACAACACGTGGACGCCGTCGCCTCGGCGGAAAACAAGCAGCGGCATCCCGGCCACCATCTTTCGCTCCAGCTTGCCATCAACGAGCTCATCCAGCGGGGCCAGGGCGTGCCAACCGACAGGGAAACGGTGCGGAACATCCTCGCTGTGGTTCACACCGGCGGCCTGGCGATACGCGAGGTGGCCACCGAGGAAGCCTGCGGCCGAAAGCACGGCAAATCCGAGATACCCGAGCAGCTTGCCTTGCGGCTGCCGCCCACGGGACCGCTCCACCAGTGACGCGGCGTACAGGCCAGTGGCCGCGAGGTTGCCAGCGGCGTGGACCAGGCCCACGCGCAGTTGCTGCTCGTGAAGTTCCGACCAGTCGGTGAAGCCGGCGATCGCGGAAGGAACCGCGCTGATCACCCCCACGCCAATCAATATGCCAGCCGCCCGGTCGCTACCCGGCACGGCATCCAGGATGGCGGCCGAAGTCCACGCCCCCATCGGTATCTGGACTCCGACGGGGTGAACCGGATGTCCCAAGGGCACGCCGTGGAGCGCATCACGGAGCCACGGGAACCGGACGATCGTGTTCACGGTTCCTTTAACCCCCGCGACCAAAGGATCAAGCCAGCGACTGTCTTCCAGACGGGAAACGACATTGAGCAGCGGCAACGGTTTCATCGGCTTCCTCCATCATCGTGTCGTTCAGCTGAGCCTAATTTCTCGGCCCTTATCTGCACAGCCCTCGGGACTGGAATCCGTCGGAGACCGACGGATAGCTTTAATCGGCGACGCCGTCCGAATGGCGCCCATGCTGGCAATCACTACGAGGGCAACCGCCAGCGCGTCGATCAGCCCGAAGTTCTGCCCGAGCACGATGAATCCGGCCAGTGCCGCGACGGCCGGCGCCGTGCAGGTCAGCACCGAGAACGTCGCGGCCGGGATGCGGCGCAGGGCCATGAGCTCTAAGGAATACGGGACAGCGGTGGAGAGCAGCGCGACGCCGACGCCAAGGCCAAGTACCGTCGGCTCCAACAGTGCGGACCCGGCCGTCAGAATCGCGCCAGGCAGCGAAAAGAGCGCTCCGACGGCCATTCCGATTGCCAGACCGCCGAGCCTCGGGAACGCCGCACCGGTCCGGGCATTGCACAGGATAAACAAGGCCCAGCACGCCGCCGCACCTAGGGCGAAGAACACACCCGTGACGTCGAGCTCGGCCAGTCCTTCCTGTCCCAGTCCCAACAGGGCTACTCCCGAGAAGGCCAGCCCAGCCCACAGCAGAGCACTGACGCGCCGGCCGGCCACGACGGACAGGACCAAGGGGCCCAGCACTTCTATGGTGACTGCCGTGCCCAGCGGCAGCCGGGCAATGGCCTCATAGAACAGTGAGTTCATCGCCGCCATCGTCACGCCGAGACCGATGGCGGCGCGCCATGCCCCTGCACGGTGTCCGTGCAGCCCCGGCCGGGCAACAGCGAAAAGGATAATGGCGGAAAACGCCAGGCGCAGCGTCACGACGCCCAACGGCCCGGCTGCGGGAAAGACCAGGACGGCCACCGCCGCACCGAGCTGCTGGCAGAGCACCGCGGCCATCACCAGCACGGTTGCCCGGGCGTGGGCGGGGGCGGCGGAGGGGGCCCGGGAAGTCGTCATGTGCATGGTTCCTACGTTAGGAAAGTCAGCAGGCCGCGGGAAATGCCATTTGAGTTGCTGTTATAACCTAGACGCATGAGCGTTGACGCGCGACATTTGCGGGCATTCCTGGCCATCGCCGAGGAGGGCGGGTTCAGTTCTGCCGCGGCCGTGTTGCGGGTCAGCCAACCGGCGCCGTCCAGGACACTGCGGCAACTGGAGACGCACCTTGGCGCCACACTGTTTGACCGCTCGACCCACCATGTGGCCATTACTGCGGCCGGGGAGGCACTGCGTCCGCGCGCCGCCGCCGCAATCGCCGCCCTCGACGCCGCCCTGGACCCCGCAGAGACACCGGTCCGGCCGCTGTTGCTGGGGTATCCGTGGTCCGCGCTCGGCCGCCGGACCGGACCACTGCTCCGCCGCTGGCGCGAACTGCACCCGGACACACCGGTGGAATTGCGCCGCATGGATGACCGGTTCGGCGGTCTCACCTCCGGTCGCGCCGACGTCGCCCTGGTCCGCGGGGATCCGCCGGTGACCGGCGGGCCGGCCCGCATGCGGCAACGCGAACTTGCCGAGGAGCCGCGCTTCGCGGTCCTGCCGGCCGACCACGTGCTGGCCGGCCGCGGCGAGGTGCGGCTGGCTGACCTCTCCCCCGAGGTCGTCGTCGTCAACGTCCTCACCGGGCTCACAAGGCTGGACTTGTGGCCGGCGAGGATACGCCCGACGCACACCGTGGCCACGGACAACACCGACGACTGGCTGCTCGCCATATCCTCCGGGCGCGGCATTGGCGTCAGCGGCATCTCGACTGCGGAGACCTACCAGCACCCCGGAGTGGTGTACCGGCCACTTGTGGACGCACCGCCCGTCACGGTTTCCCTGGCCTGGCTGGAGCCGGTGTCCCACGCGGCGTTACCGGAGTTCGTGAAGTTCATGGTGGATCAGGTGCCGCGGGACCTCGGGTCGGAGTAGGGCACGGCGACGCCCCCTGCCCCACCGCCGTCGATTCCTTGAAGCGCCTGCCGATGAAGCACCGGGCACCGGCCTGTTCCCGGGATGGCCTCAGGCCTATACTCATGGCACAGGAATTGCAGCAAGGCAACAGACGGTTTGGAAGGTCGCGGTTACCGTGATCAAGCATCCATTCAAGAACCCGTGGCACCGACACGACGACAAGTCGATGACAGGTGACTCCCGTCCGACTTCCTGGATCAAGCGGGAGGACGCTGCGATCAGCCATGGCAGGAGCAGCCTGTTTTTCATCGCCCACGACAACCCGTCGCCGCCCTCGGTGACCTGCCTTCAGGGCCATGACATCCTGCCCGGGGAAACAACCTGCAGCCAGGGGCACCCGATCGGCTAAAGGGCCGGTGCTGCCGGCCGCCCGGTGTCCGCCCGGTCGCCGTCGTGTACGGGCATGGCAGAGCAATACCGGATGATCCGGAGGTGACGCAGTGAACGCAGCATCGAACAGTGGACGGCCCGAAGGTAACCCCGTCTCCCTCTGGGTCGCCACCGCCGCCACCACCGGCTACCCCGCCCCTCACGGGGATGTCGAGGTCGACGTCGCGGTTATCGGGGCCGGCATCGCCGGACTGACCGCCGCGTTGGCGCTCAAGCGCACTGGCCGTACAGTCGCGGTTATCGAGACCGCCCGTGTGGGAACCGGCGTCACCGGCCACACCACCGGGAAGGTCACCTCCCTGCACCGCCTCGCCTACACCGAACTCGCCCGCAGGCACGGCACCAGCACCGTCCGCACCTATGGGGAGGCCAACCAGGCCGCGATCGAACACGTCGCGGCGGTTGTGGCCGGGGAGGGCATCGACTGCGGCTTCCGCCGCGTCGCCAACTACACCTACGCCGAAACGGACGACGCCGTTGCCCGCGTCCGGGAGGAAGCGGCCCTCGCCGCCCGGCTCGGCCTCCCGGCCACGTTCACCACCGATGTGCCGCTGCCTTTCCCCGTCAAGGGAGCGGTCCGGTTCGACGGGCAGGCGCAAATTCATTCCGTGAAGTACCTGCAGGGTCTCGCGGCGGCGGTCAATGGTGAGGGCAGTTTTGTCTTCGAGGGGACGCCTGCGCAAAGAGTCCACGACGGTTCCCCGGCCGTGGTGGTCACCGAGGGAGGCGCCATCCGGGCCAACGACATCATCGTCGCCACGAATGTGCCGTTCGGCGGCCAGGGCCTGTTCTACCTTCGGTGCCATCCGCACCGCTCGTACCTCATCGCCGGACGGGTGGACACCCCACCGCTGGACGCCACGTTCATCAGCGCCGAGGAACCCCTGCGTTCTATCCTGACCGCCAGCGTCGGCGGCTCGAGTTATGTGCTCATCGGCGGCGAAGGCCATCGCGTGTCCGAGGCCGGGGACACGGCCGGGCGGTATCGCAGACTGGCCGCCTTTGCCCACGACCGCCTTGGCGTCGGCGAGATCGCCTACCGCTGGTCAACGCAGGACGGCGTCCCGCTCGACGGGCTCCCCTACGTCGGCCGCATGTCCCCCACGGCCAAACACGTCTACGTCATCGCCGGCCTGCGTAAATGGGGCCTGACCAATGGAACCGCGGCCGCCCTCATTCTCACCGACGCCCTCAGCGGCAGGGAGAACGGCTGGGCATCGGTGTTCAACAGCAACCGGATCACCCCGGCGGCCAGCGCGGGTCGGTTCATGAAGGAAAACGCCAAGACCATGGCGACCGTCCTGAGAGGCAAGCTCGGCGGCCACCCAGGCCACGCGGCCTTGGCCCCTGGCGAGGGAGCAGTCATCAAGGTCAACCGCGAGAGCACCGCCGTCTACAAAGACCCCGACGGGCAGGTCCGAGCCGTATCCGCTATCTGCACCCACTTGGGTTGCACCGTGGCCTTCAACTCCGCCGACACCACCTGGGACTGCCCCTGCCACGGCTCCCGATTCGGCACCGACGGCTCCGTCATCCAGGGCCCCGCAGCCAAGGATCTGCCGAGCCGGCCGGCGCCGTAACCGCGGGCCTCTGCCGACTGGTCATCGACCGTGGCGAGCTCCGTCGTCACCGCTGCAGGAAGGATGGTCCAAAAGGACCTGCTCATGCAGTGACCGCGACTCGCCGACGCCGCAGCGTTAGGACTCCTATCCCTCGCACTCGATGCAGTACGAGTGGCCGTCCTTTACGCGCGCGAGCTGGGAACGGTGCCGAACCAGGAAACAGGAGTAGCAGGTGAACTCGTCCTCGGCCTGGGGAATGACCTGAACGATCAGTTCCTCGGCGACGAACTCCCCGCCGGGGGTCATCGCGTCATCCAGTGCGTCGGATTCGTCCAGTTCCCGGACCACGCTGCGGGCATCCGGAGCGTTGGCGGACTGCAGCGCCTCCAGGGAACGGTCCTGCGATTCCTTGACGTCGGAACGTACTTCGTCGTAATCGGTTGCCACTGGGTTCATTCTCTTTTCTGGCGTTATTTGCTGACGGGGTTTCAACGTATGCAGGGGGCTCGTTGTTCCCGGTTGCCCGCAGATGCCCTCAGAGTGCGGTCTGCCCGCACGCGACCACTGCGGTGGGGCTGCCGGTGCAGATGATGGACCCGCCGCGGCCCTGGAGTGCCCGCACGGCATGCTTGAGGGTCAGGAATGCCCCGCGCTGGTTGATGGCGACGGTCTTTTCCCAGACTTCCAGGGACAGTTCGCCTACTTTCGCGTCCTGGCCGAAGAGCTGGACGCCGGGCACTGGGAGTCGCAACCTTCAAGATGCTCCACCATCAGATCCTCACAGGAGAACCCGCTCAGCACTACGTCGTGGAGCCCGAACTCGTGGTTCGCGAGTCGACGTCGCCCATCGCACGGCCCTGAATATTGATCGTCGTGAGCTCACCCACGACGCAGCCCGTTGACCGCCTGGCCTCGACCCGGTCAAGGAAACGCTCGAAAGCTACCAGGACTGCGACGCGGACCATTGAAGGTAGGTATACTGGTCTAACTACCTGCACTCCATGGCTGCGAGGAATGATGAACGACAAGCAGAAGGCACCGGGTAATACCCTTTCGAGGAGGCGTGCCTACGACGCACTACTTGAAGCCGCCTCCCGCCGCTTCTATGCCGACGGTCTGGCCGGAACGGGAATCGACGCCCTTACAGCCGAGGCAGGGGTCGCCAAGAAGAGCCTCTACAACAACTTCGCGTCCAAGGCTGACCTGGTGATGGTGTACCTGAATGCCCGGCACGAGGAATGGATAGCGCTGTATCGGGCCAGGCTGGAGGGGGCGGCCGGCCCCCGCGAGCGAGTCCTTGCGGTCTTCGATGCCTACGCAGACCACGCGGACCTGGCATACGAGAAGGGGTTCCGGGGCTGCGGCCTGCTGAATGCCGCCGCGGAACTGCCCGCCGGGGATCCCGGAAGGCTTGCGGTGCGGAAACATAAGGAGGAGGTCGAGTCGTTGTTATCCGAGCATGTGTCCGACCTTTTCCCCTCATCACCTGAGCAGGCACATCTAGTTGCCCGGCATCTGGCCTTCCTCCTTGAAGGATCGATGGCCCGGGCAGGCTTGGAAGGCAATGACCGTTGCATCCAGGAAGCCCGCCAGATCGCGGCCACCCTGCTCGGCAGCCTGTGAACGGCGCAGGGTCCGCGGCGGCGCCGTGGGGTGTATGGCTGGTGCTGGCCGCCTCTGTCCTGTGGGGCACAACGGGAACAGCGGCCACATTCGCCCCCGGAGTGAGCCCCCTGGCAATTGGGGCGATAGCAATGGGCCTGGGTGGCCTGCTCCAGGCCGCGATTGCGGCCCGCACGATCATCGCGTCGGCGGGTTTCCTGCGCAGCCGGTGGCCCACGGTGGCGTTGGGGTCAGTGGCCGTCGCGGCGTACCCGCTCGCCTTCTATTCCTCAATGCACCTGGCTGGCGTGGCGGTTGGAACAGTTGTGTCGATTGGTTCGGCTCCACTCGCCTCGGCCGTCATTGAACGGGTCGTGGACAAGAGGCGTTTTACGCTCCGCTGGGCTACAGGCGCCGTGCTCGGTGTGACCGGCGCGGTGCTGCTGTGTTTCGCGGAGGCCGGGACGGCTGATCCTGCGTCGGCAACCGACGCGGCTTGGTCCGCGCCCGCCGGCATCGGCCTGGGGCTGGTTGCCGGGATCACTTATGCGCTCTACTCCTGGGCCGCGCACCGCCTGATCAGCACCGGCGCCCCCTCATCAGCTGTCATGGGTGCCGTCTTTGGCATCGGCGGGCTACTGCTCATGCCCGTGCTCGCAGCCACCGGCGCCCCTCTCGTCGCATCCTGGCAGAACCTGTCCGTCGGTTTGTACATGGCGCTTGTTCCGATGTTTGCAGGCTACGTCCTGTTCGGACTGGGCCTGGCCCGTATCCGCGCCAGCACGGCCACCACGATATCCCTCGCCGAGACAGTCGTGGCCGCCATCCTGGCAGTCGTAGTAGTGGGCGAACGGCTCCCAGCGATGGCCTGGGCCGGGGCGGCACTGGTGGCTGGAAGCCTTTTTGTGCTGACCCTGCCAACCCCCAGAAAACGCGAAGTCCCGGCCGAAGAAACCCAGGCCAGCAGCAGCCAGCCCGTCCCCGCCGCCAGGCCGGGCAGCACGGCCTGAAATTCATGGTCCGTGCTGCCCGTCGGGGGTCCTGCCAGTTCTTGCCTCGGCGCCGTGCCGTCAGTTCACTGCAGTCGCGGCGGCGGCGCCGACCCGTGCCTGGACTGCCGGGCCGGCGAGCCGGAGCCAGGTGTCCACCACGGTGTCGGGGTTCAAGGAGACCGAATCGATGCCTTCCTCGACCAGCCACTCGGCGAAGTCCGTGTGGTCGCTGGGACCCTGGCCGCAGATGCCCACATATTTCCCGCGCGCCTTGCAGGCCTTGATGGCCATGCTCAGGAGCTTCTTGACGGCGGGGTCGCGTTCGTCGAAGCTGCCGGAGACAATCGCGGAGTCCCGGTCAAGGCCCAGGCTCAGCTGGGTCATGTCGTTGGAGCCGATGGAGAAACCGTCGAAGTAGTCCAGGAACTCGTCGGCGAGCAGGGCGTTGGACGGGATCTCGCACATCATGATCACCTCGAGGCCGTTCTCGCCGCGGGTGAGGCCGTTCTCCGCCAGCAGGTCAATGACGCCGCGGGCCTCGTCCAGGGTCCGCACGAACGGGATCATCAGCTTGACGTTGGTCAGCCCCATTTCGTTGCGGACGAAGGACAGGGCCTCGCATTCAAGGTCGAAGCAGTCCCGGAACGACGGCTCCAGGTACCGTGAGGCGCCGCGGAAGCCGATCATCGGGTTCTCTTCGTGCGGCTCGTAGGCGGGTCCGCCGATCAGGTTGGCGTACTCATTGGACTTGAAGTCGGACATACGCACAATCACCGGTTCCGGCGCGAAGGCCGCCGCGATGGTGGCCACGCCTTCGGCCAGACGCTTGATGTAGTAGTCGCGCGGACCGTCATACGCGGCGATCCGCTCACGGATGTCCGCGGCGACTTCCGCCGGCTGCTCGTCCAGGTTCAGCAGTGCCTTGGGGTGGATGCCGATCTGGCGGTTGATGATGAATTCGAGCCGGGCCAGGCCCACTCCGTGATTGGGCAGCTGCGCGAAGGTGAAGGCCTGCTCCGGGGTGCCGACATTCATCATGACCTTAACGGGGGCCTCGGGCAGCTGGGTGATCTCGGTTTCCTCGACGCTGAAGTCCAGGAGCCCTTCGTAGATCACGCCGGTCTCGCCGTCGGCGCAGGAGACGGTCACGTCGAGGCCGTCGGAGAGGGCGTCCGTGGCGTCCCCGGTGCCGACGACGGCGGGAATCCCCAGTTCCCGGGCAATGATGGCCGCGTGGCAGGTGCGTCCGCCGCGGTTGGTCACGATGGCGGAGGCACGCTTCATGATCGGTTCCCAGTCCGGGTCGGTCATGTCCGCGACCAGGACATCGCCGGTCTTGAAGGCGGCCATCTGGTCGATCGCGGTGAGGATGCGGACGCTGCCGGCGCCGATGCGCTGGCCGATGGCGCGGCCCTCGACCAGCACGCGGCCGGTCCCGTTGAGGCGGAAACGGCTCAGGCTGCCGGAAGCGCGGCGGGACTGCACGGTCTCCGGGCGGGCCTGCAGGATGTACAGGCCACCATCGATCCCGTCCTTGCCCCATTCGATGTCCATGGGGCGCCCGTAGTGGTTCTCGATGGCGACGGCGTGCCGGGCGAGCTGCTCGACGTCGTCGTCGCTGAGGCTGAAGCGGTTCCGCAACGAGGCCTCCACCGGGACGAAGTCAATGGTGCGGCCGATTTCCTGGCTGGTCGTGTAGGTCATCTGGAGGGCCTTCTCGCCCAGTCCGCGCTTGAGGATGGCGGGCCGGCCGGCCTGCAGCGCCGGCTTGTAGACGTAGAACTCGTCCGGGTTGACGGCGCCTTGGACCACGGCCTCGCCGAGGCCGTAGGAGGACGTGACGAACACGGCATCCTGGAACCCGGACTCGGTGTCCATGGTGAACATGACGCCGGAGGCCCCGACGTCGGAGCGCACCATCCGCTGGATGCCGGCCGAGAGCGCCACCTCGGCGTGTTCAAATTTGTGGTGCACGCGGTAGGCGATGGCCCGGTCGTTGTAGAGGGACGCGAACACATCCTTGATGGCGAGCAGGATGTTCTCGATGCCGCGGACATTCAGGAAGGTTTCCTGCTGCCCGGCGAAGGAGGCATCCGGAAGGTCTTCCGCGGTGGCGCTGGAACGGACGGCCCAGGAGAGGTCCCCGGTACCGCCGTGCTTGTCCACCAACTGCTGGTAGGCGTTCCGGATCTGCGCTTCAAAGTCAGGCAGGAAGGGCGTCTCGCGCATGAGGGCCCGGATTTCCTGGCCTGCCGAGGCAAGGGCGGTCACATCATCGGTGTCCAGGCCCACCAGCCGGTCGGCGATCTTCTGGTCCAGGCCGGAATCTGCCAGGAAGCTGCGGTAGGCATCCGCGGTGGTGGCGAACCCGTCCGGGACCTGGACGCCGGCAGAGGTCAGGTTCTGCACCATTTCGCCGAGCGAGGCGTTCTTTCCGCCCACCCGGTTCAGGTCCTTGAGTCCGAGTTCTGAGAACCACAGGATGTCTGTCGTCATAGTTACTGCTCCTTTGCAGATGATGGCATGCAGATGTGCCGCCCCGCTCGCGGCGATAGCCGGTTGGTGGGCGCGAATCCTGTCCACAGTGACAGGTCTCCGGCGACGTTTCCATATGACATGCGCCACACCGGGATTGTGAAATTTTTCCCTAATGCTTGAGATTCATGCGCTGCAGGATGGTGGCGGCCATTTCCTCCACGGACACGGTGGCTGAATTCAGGTACGGAATCCGGTGGGAGACGTACAACTGCTCGGCGCTCCGCAACTCGAAGCCGCACTGCCGCAACGACGCGTAGGACGAGCCGCGGCGCCGTTCGGTGCGGATCTGGCTCAGGCGCAGCGGGTTGGATGAGAGGCCGAAACATTTCTCAACGAAAGGCCTCAGCGGCCTGGGGAGCCCCTCCCGCTGGAAGTCCTCGTCGACCAGCGGGAAATTCGCGGCGAAGATGCCGTGTTGAAGCGCCAAATACATGGTGGTGGGCGTTTTGCCGCAGCGGGACGGTGCCACTAGGATGACCTGGGCCTTTTCCAGCGCGCGCAGGCTCTGGCCGTCGTCGTGCTCCATGGCGTACTCGACGGCGGCCATCCGCGACTGATACCGCTCGGCATTGCCCAGGCCATGGGCCCTCCCGGGTTCCCCGCTGGCCGGTGAGCCGAGGGCCTGCTCCAGCTGCCCGACATGCGTGCCGATGAGGTCCACGACGATCCCCTGACACGTCGCCAGGACTTGGCGGATATCGCTGCTGACGGCCGTGGAAAAGACGATCGGCCGCGGGCCGGAGGCGACCAGCCTGTCGATGGTGCCGACCACGGTCCTGGCCTGCTCGGCGGTCGTAATGAACGGGACCGTGATGCGGTCAAAATGGTTCGCGGGGAACTGCGTCAACAAGGTGTTGCCGAGCGTTTCCGCGGTGATGCCGGTGCTGTCCGAAAGGAAATAGACAGGCCGAAGAGCGTCATTGGTCATGAACGCATTCTGCACCAAAGGCGGCACCGGCCCGGCATCGGGGAGCCGGCGGGTCCCTACCCGGGCTCCGGACACGGACGTAGACTGCTCGCGTACAGCGCCACCAACACCACCAAACTGTCGCAGGAGATGGAAATGAGCTATGAGGGCACCGGTAACGAGAAGGCCGTCGCGGCAAGCGACCTTAACCGCACCCATGTCGGGCTGACCGTCAGCTTCCAGCCGGACGAATTTACTGTGGTCTTCGGCAAGATCGGCGCCATTGCGCGCAAGGAGGACGGCGTGACCATCGCGCTGGCAGGGGTGGACGGCACCGGTGGCCTTCCTTCCCACTTCAGCCTGCCTCCCGCCCAACAGGTGTACGTCCAGCCGGACATGCTCACTAACACGGAGTCGACCATCAAGGATTTGTTCGGCAAGGTGCAGGAGAACCTGCGCAGCCACAAGGGCGATCAGCGGCCGGACGCCGTCTAGGGAAAGCCTCCCGCTCCGCCGTCGACCGCGTTCGCGCCCGTCAGTACACTGGGAGGCATGACCGAGCAGGAACCGGGCCCGCCCGGAGCCGCTACGGCTCCCCACGGCAGCGCGGGCCTCACCGAGGACGTGGCCATCCCGGCTATTCCGGCCGAGGACGGCCGTGCGCTGCGCCTGGCCGATCCCGACGCCATCAACACGACACTGCGCACTCCGGCACAGCGGTCCCGCACGTTCGCCGGGATCCTGGTGAACACCGCGCTCGCCAACATCACCACCAGCTACCTGTGGTTCGCCCTGACGTTCTGGGTCTACCTGCAGACCCGCAACGTGATCGCCACCGGGGTGATCGGCGGCGCGTACATGCTGTTGATCGCCCTTTCCAGCATCAGCTTCGGCACCTTCGTGGACCGCTACCGCAAGCTGGCCGTGATGCGCTTCGCCGCAGGCTTCACGCTGGCGATGTTCGTGCTCTCCGGGATCATGTTCCTGCTGACCCCCACGGCCTGGCTGCTGGACCTGGCACAGCCCTGGTTTTGGGTCTTCACCCTGATCATCCTGGCCGGTGCGGTGGTGGAAAACATGCGCAACATTGCCCTCTCCACCACGGTCACCATCCTCATCGAACCGGACCGGAGGGCCAACGCCAACGGGCTGGTGGGCATGGTGCAGGGGCTGATGTTCATCATCACCTCGGTGCTCTCCGGGCTGTCGGTCGGGCTGCTGGGCATGGGCTGGACAATCGTCGTCGCCCTGGCGCTCACGGCGCTGGCATTCGCGCACCTGCTCACGCTGCGCATGCCCGAGGAGGTGCGCGCGGCTGCATCGGACGCGCACGGCGGATTCGACCTGCGCGGCTCCCTCGCCGCGGTGCTGGCCATTTCCGGATTGTTCGCGCTTATCGTGTTCTCCACATTCAACAACTTCATCGGCGGCGTCTACATGGCATTGATGGACCCCTACGGCCTGGAGATGTTCCCCGTGGAGCTGTGGGGCACCTACTTCGCGCTGGGCGCCACCGGGTTCATCGTGGGCGGCGCGCTGATCGGCAAGTTCGGACTCGGGTCAAACCCCTTGCGCACCATGCTCATCGCGGTGATCGTGATGGGGGTCCTCGGTGCGGTGTTCACGCTGCGGGAGTGGGCATGGCTGTACATCGCCGGCATCTGGCTATACCTGGTCCTGGTGCCTTTTGTGGAGGCCGCCGAGCAGACGGTCATCCAGAAGGTGGTGCCTCTGCCGCGGCAGGGCCGCGTGTTCGGATTCGCCATGGCGTTCGAATCAGCGGCAGCACCGATCACGGCGTTCCTCATCGCGCCGATCGCACAGGTCTGGATCATCCCGTACGCGCGCTCCGCGGAGGGCGCCGCCCAACTGGCCCCGCTGCTGGGAGAAGGCACCTCCCGCGGCATCGCCCTGGTGTTCCTGATAGCCGGGATCATCATGATCGCGGCCGCGCTGCTGGCCTTCCTGACCCCGGTCTACCGACGGGTCTCGGCGTCGTATGTCCGGACTGGCGCGGAGGCCCCGGAGACGGCGGACACCGACTCCCCGTCTGGAGGATGAATAGGTCCTGGGGATGACCAAGACCGTGTTGGGAGATCCCCCGCGATCCGACGAACGCCCGGCGGGACACACCGGCTCTGGCTGGGGCATCCGATCATTGCTAGCGTGGCGGAATGAACCCGTCGAAGACCCCCGCCGAGATCCTCGACATTGCCGGTAACGAGGTTCGCATCTCGAGTCCGGACAAGGTGGTGTTCCCCGAGCCCGGGCTGACCAAGCTCGACCTGGTGCGCTACTACCTCGCCGTCGCCGATGGTGCGCTGCGGGGCGCCGGCGGACGGCCCATGGTGCTCAAGCGCTTCCCCAAGGGGATCGGCGCTGAGCCGTTCTTTCAGAAGCGCGTGCCTGAAAACCACCCCGATTTCATCGGCACCACGACGCTGCACTACGCGTCGGGGACATCAGCCGAGGAGGCCGTCATCCGGGATGCCGCCGGCCTGGCCTGGGTAGTGAATCTTGGCTGCCTGGACCTCAACCCGCACCCCGTGCGCGCCGAGGACCTCGAGCACCCCGACGAGCTCCGCGTCGACCTCGACCCGATGCCGGGCGTCGACTGGTCGCAGATCGTTGACGTCGCCTACGTCGCGCGCGAGGTGCTCGACGACGTGGGCCTGGTGGGGTGGCCGAAGACCAGCGGTTCGCGGGGACTCCACATCCTCGTGCGGATCGGGCCCCAGTGGTCGTACCGCGACGTGCGGCTCGCCGCGGAGACCCTCGCCCGTGAGGTCGAGAACCGCGCTCCGGGCCTCGCCACCGCGCGGTGGTGGAAGGAGGAGCGCGGCGAGAGTGTGTTCGTCGACTTCAACCAGAACGCCAAGGACCGCACCGTAGCCTCGGCATACTCGATCCGGCCCCTACCCGATGCCAGGGTCTCGACTCCGCTCACTTGGGACGAAGTTACCTCCGCCCGGCCGGAACAATTCACAGTACTGACGGTGCCCGAGCGGTTCGCCGACGTCGGAGATCCTCACGCCGGCATCGACGACGCCGTCGGCTCACTCGCCGGACTACTCGCCCTGGCTGCCGAGCTTGGCCCGGCCGAAAAGCCGCCGCGGGGCGGCGACGGCTCGGGCCGCCGGCAGTCGGTCATGCCGCTGATCGAGGTGGCACGTACCAGGTCCAAGCCCGAAGCACTCGCGGCGCTCGACGTATGGAAGACCCGGCATGCGGACCTCGTGCCGGCCCTGCATCCCGCCGACGTACTCGTCGACGGAATGCGCGGATCCAGTTCGCTCTGGTACCGGGTGCGGGTGAACCTGCAGCATGTCCCGGAAAATGAGCGTCCCCCACAGGAGGAGCTCATCGCTGACTACGACCCATGGGCGGGCAAGGAGTGGCCGGGGCGCCCCGGGCCCTGACGCCCCGGCCCGTTACAAATTACGAGGCGGTTTCGCATGTGTGGCGGATGAACACCAGCATGCTGCAACCCGCTTCGCTCGATACAGTCCGTGTTTCATGCCGGGCGGACGGCACGCATACATCCCGTCGGTGAAGGTTTGCCCACGTCCCAGGTCGGTCAATTCTCCGGAAAGTAGCGGGACCTCTTCCCAGTACTCATGGGTGATCGTTTCCGGAGCAGTGGCGGCCCCCGCCTCATAGCGCTGAAGTCGCGGTACCGGGCCTTTATCTAGCAGGGCCGGCCGAGGCTGCCGCCGCCCCGGGCGGAGGACATTGAAACGGTATGGATCGCCATCGTCGATGGCAAACCGGCCGCCACGGCCACCCAGATGCCCTACCGCCGGTTCGGCTTCGTCCGGCGGCCGGAAAGGGAAAAGCCGCGACCCTCCCCACAGGTGCAGCTCGTGGTCTACACCCTCAACCTGCCTTAACTGACGTGTGACAGCGCAGAACCCAGTCCGGAGTCCCGTACTGTCATCGCCATCGAGTGGCAGACTGGACTTCATGCGTGAGTTCGTCGTCCTCGGCACCGCTTCGCAGGTCCCGACCCGCACCCGCAACCACAACGGGTACCTGTTGCGCTGGGATGGCGAGGACTTTCTCTTCGATCCCGGAGAGGGCACACAGCGGCAGATGATCCACGCCGGGGTCACTGTCTCCCAGATCACGCGCATCTGCCTCACGCACGTGCATGGCGACCACTGCTATGGCCTGCCCGGTGTCCTTTCCCGCATGGCCCTTGACAAGGTCAGCCACCCCGTCCACCTGCACTATCCAGCCGCCGGGGAGGACACGGTCCGGGCCCTTGTGTCTGTCGCCTCCCGGGGCATAGATCTCCGGCTGCATCCGCACGGGGGTCTTGCCTACGGGGGCAACGAGCCGATCGCCCCGGGCCTGGAGGTCCGGGCACTAAATCACCGCATCGAGGCCTATGGCTACCGGTTCGTGGAGCCCGACGCGCGCACGCTCCTTCCTGGCCGGCTCGCGGCTGCCGGGATTGCCGGCTCCGATGTCGGCCGCCTGGTGCGCGAGGGAAGCCTGGGCGGCGTGAGCCTGAAGGACGTCAGCGATCCGCGGCCCGGTCAACGCTTCGCGTTCGTCATGGATACCGCGCCCTGCCAGGGCGCAGAGGAACTGGCGGAGGGCGCCGACCTGCTGGTCACCGAGTGCACGTTCAGCGACGACGACGCCGAGCTCGCCTCGCAGTTCCGCCATCTCACAGCGGGGCAGGCGGGCGAGCTGGCCGCATCAGCGGGGGCCGGGACCCTCGTCCTCACGCACTTTTCTTCGCGCTACGGGGACGTTGCCACGCTCGCCGGGCAGGCCCGGGTCCGTGCCGGTGCAGCAAGGGTGGTTGCCGCGAACGACCTTGACCGCTTCGCCTTTCCGCAACGTCGGGCGTTCTAACGACGTCGCCCTCGGCGCCCTGCGTTGGGTCCTTGCCAGGGGTTACCCTCCCCGCATGCTCGATGCCCGGGCTGTCCTGGCCCGGGCATCGAGTCGCCTAGTCTCGGCGGTTCACTCCTGGCCGAGGCCGGCGGAGGAGATCTTCTTGCCCTCCACCTCGTTCAAGGCGCGGAGGTCGAAGATGCCGTTGATGTCGGCGGTCTTGGTGGTGCCGGCATCGACGCCGTCCTGCAGCAGCTTCTTGTAGGTTCCGGCGAGCGGATCCGTGGTGAAGGTGATGTTCTGCAGTGCGCGGTCGATCACGTTGGCGGGGAGCGGCTTGCCGGCCGTGTCCTTGAGGACAGCGTTGATGGTGCTGGCCTTCTCTTCAGCCGATGCCGAGTTCAGCCAGTTCACGGATTCCACGTGGCCCTTGAGCAGGGCCTTGACGGTTTCCGGGTGTTCGGCGGCGAACTTCTTGTTCACGATCAGGATCGTGGTGGTGAATTCGCCCTTGTCCCAGAGATCTTTCTCGTCCACCAAAACCTTTGCTCCGGCTTCGAGGACCAAACGCGAGGCCCAGGGCTCAGGCAGCCACGCGCCGTCGAGCTTTCCGTCCTGGAAGAGCTTCAGGGTCTGGGCGTTTTCGGTCGGGTTGATGGTGACATCACCGCTGCCATCCGGGTTGGTCTTGTAACCCTGGTGGCCGAGCCAGGCGCGGAGGGCCACGTCCTGGGTGCCGCCGAGTTGCGGCGAGGCGAGGACCTTGCCCTTGAGGTCGGCTGCGGAGCTGATGCCGGGCTTGACCACCAACTGGGCGCCGCCTGCCGCTGCGCCGGCGATGACTCTGATGGATTCGCCGTTGCTCTTGATGTAGGAGTTGATGGCCGGGTTGGGGCCGATGTAGGTGGCGTCGATGGCGCCGGCGTTCAGGGCTTCGATTGCGGCGGGGCCTGCGTTGAAGACCTGCGTGCTGAGCTTGGTGCCGCCAAGTTCCTTGGCGATGAAGCCCTTGCTGGTGCCGACCAGGGCAGGGCCGTGGGTCACGTTGCTGAAGTAGCCCAGCTTGAGCTCAGCGGCGGGCGACGTGGCGGCAGCCGGCGCGGCTTCGTTGCTGCGGGAGACGGCGGAGGCTACCGCGGCGCCTGCACCGATGAGCAGGACGAGGCCGACGGCCAGGCCGATTCCAAGGGTGCGACGACGTTTGGGCTTGGGAGTCTCGCCCGCGACAATGCGCGTGGTCGAGTCGTCATGAGGGGATGACACAGACGTATTCCTTTGGGGAGAGGGGACGGCCTGCATGGTGCAACAGGTCTACGAACGGAGAATTGCTGAGGATGATCCGCCGGCGACCAGTGGACGTCGGCGACTCAGACCTGGGCGTCCGGTGCGGCGGACTACTGCTCAGGCTTCAGCATGGATTGAGATTACGGACGCCGCCGCATGGGTTCAACGAGAGATGACACCAGCGGTAATTGGGCGACGCGCAAGTTAATGTGCCGACGTGCAGCTTAATGCCAGGACCAAAACCTTCATCCGGTGGTCTGCTGACCGGCTGTTGTCCCCGTCCGGCTTTGGTCTGGGCAAGGCTGTAGAACCCGCGACCTGCCTCAGCGGCTTAGGTTCCGCAGAAGGTCCGGTATGGGCCGAAGCTTTCCGGGGCGGCAGCGGCGTAGTGTTCGAGGCCGGGCCGCTCGTCGAAGGGTGAGGCTACTGCGTCCATCAACCGCTCCAGCGGACTGATGTCCCCGCCGGTGGCGGCCGTCAAGGCCTCCTCCACCAGGTGGTTCCGCGGGATGTAGATGGGGTTGACCCGGTCCATGGCGTCAGCATCCGGCGCCAAGGCGCGCCAGCGCCTTACCCACGCGTCGAAGCCTGCCGGGTCCAGGACCTGGCCCCGGGCAGGTCCCGCCTGGCCGCGGGCGGCGTCGCCGAGGTGCCGGAAAAGCGATGTGTAGTCCGCCCGTGACTCCTGGATCAGAGCAACAAGTTCGTCCACAAGAGGCGAGGTCACCTCGTCGTCGAGCCCCTCACGGAACCCCAGCTTGGCCTTCATGCCTGCCGACCAGGCTTCGCTGTACTGTGAGCGGAACCCGCTGAGTGCTTCCACCGCGAGGTCCACCGCCTGCTCCTGGTCATCGTGGAGCAGAGGCAGGAGGGACTCCGCGAGCCGGGCAAGGTTCCACTCCGCCACCACCGGCTGATTGCGGTACGCGTAGCGCCCGGTCTCGTCGATCGAGCTGAAGACGGCGGCGGGGTCGAAACCTTCCATGAAGGCACACGGCCCGTAGTCGATGGTTTCGCCCGAGATTGTCATGTTGTCGGTGTTCATGACGCCGTGAACGAACCCGACGAGCATCCACTGGGCCACCAGCAAAGCCTGGGCCGATATGACCGCCTGGAACAGGGCGAGATAACGGTTCTGGGCCTCCGCGGCGGCGCGGTGGTGACGGGTCAGTGCGTAATCGGCGAGGCGTCGAAGGAGGCCGATGTCCCCCGTGGACCGCGCGTACTGGAAGCTGCCCACACGCAGGTGGCTGCTGGCAACCCGGGTGAGAACGGCACCGGGCAGGAGCGTCTCGCGCTGCACCGGACGCCCTGTCGCGACGACGGCGAGGGACCGTGTGGTGGGGATGTTCAGCGCATGCATCGACTCACTCACGATGTATTCGCGCAGCATAGGACCGACCACTGCCTGGCCGTCGCCGTTTCGCGCAAACGGCGTGCGTCCTGATCCCTTGAGGTGAATGTCCCGGAGCTGCCCGTCCGCGTGCCCGACCTCGCCGAGCAGGAGTGCGCGGCCGTCGCCGAGGCGGGGCGCGTACCAGCCAAACTGGTGGCCGGCGTAGGCCTGCGCCACCGGGCTGGCCTCCGCCGGGACGGAGTTGCCGATCAGCAGTCGCAGACCTTCCGGGCTCCGGAGAAAGACCGGATCGAGCCCCAGCTCGGTGGCGAGATGCTCGTTGAGCACCAGGAGGTGCGGGTCGGGCGCCTCCTCCGCGCGCCAAGGAATGGCCATCTCCTTGAACTCGCGGGCGAAGCGGTCGTCAAATGTGACGGTTGACTGCGCAATGTCACTCATCTATTAAGGATACGGGCCACACTGTCCGCGATTTCGACACGGTCACAGGGCTACGTGTTGAGCTCCCAGTGGACGCGAATTGCCTCGGCAACCGGCCCAGCCTTGACATCGACCCTGAGGGCAACAGGCGCAGTTCCGGTCTCTTCGATGACCACGTCATGGTAGACGCGGCCGCATGAGGGACACAGCGTGTAGAGGTCCTCGTCCGCAGGCCATGTGGCCAGCCCCGCAGGCACGGGCGTTGTTCCGCCGATATGAACCGGGATGCCTTGAGAGTTGGCTTGAATCAATCCCTCGTTGCTGACGGTATTCCCGCATACGCAGGTGATGGTGGTGACGTCATGATCAATGACATCAGCGAATTCTGTCTCCATGATGAGCTCCCCGACGTTGGAAGAAAGCCTTCAGTCGTAGATTAAGCCCGCGGACGAGCAGATGGGGCCGGGCGAACCAACTATCGTCAGCCGTGCCGCAGGCTTCGCTACCGCCGCGCCAGGGTCCGCAGGAGTTTCAGGGCCACGGAGATCGAGGCGAGGTCTACCTGCCCAGGTTTGGTAACCTCCACGAAGCTGTCCTTGCACCGACGCCGTCCAGTGCCGGCCCCGTGTCCTGGGATGCCGGCCGCCACCCCAACTGATAGGGCAAGGATCTCTCTTCCTAGGACACTTTCGCGTGCCATAGTCTGGGCACATGCTGATCTGCGCAACCTGCGCCGTCGAACGCGACGAACCTCCCCCGGGGGTCTGCCCGATCTGCGCCGACGAGCGGCAGTACGTGCCCGAGGACGGACAAACGTGGCTCACACTGGACGGGCTGGCGCAGGAGGGGCAGCAGACCGTGTTGAAGGAAAACGAGCCGGGACTTGTCGGGATCACCACAGAGCCAAAGGTCGGGATCGGCCAGACCGCCCAGCTCGTGGCGACATCCGAGGGTTCGCTGCTGTGGGACCCGGTTGGATATGTCGATGACAGCGCAGTGAAGGCAGTACTCGCGCGGGGCCCGGTCCTGGCCATCGCCGCCAGCCATCCACACATGTTTGGTGTGCAGGTCGAATGGTCACACCGGCTCGGCGGCGTCCCTGTACTTGTGGCGGACGCAGACCGGCAGTGGCTGGGGCGCAACGATCCCACCATCGAATACTGGTCCGGCAGTAAAACTATCGCCGAAGGGCTGACACTGCACCAGACCGGCGGGCACTTCCCGGGCAGCGCGGTGGCGCACTGGGCTGCAGGAGCGGGCGGCAGAGGAGTTCTGTTGACTGGTGACAGCGTGTTTCCGAATCCGGACCGCAGGACCATCTCCTTCATGCGGAGCTACCCGAATCGTTTGCCGCTCTCCGGTGCCGTGGCGTTGCGAATAGCCGCGCAGCTGGGAGGGCTCACGTTCGACCGGATCTACGGCAATTTCAACAATGTCATCGGGTCCGGAGCCAAGGCCGTTCTGCAAGATTCCGCCCGACGGCACGCCGGGTGGGCGCGAGGGGACTTCGACCATTTGACCTGAAGGCACCGGCAGCCGGTGTCCCTTCAACGGCCCGGCCAACGCTCAGCCTGTAGCCTTAACTCGTCGAACGTCCGACTCTGCCATCCGGAGGGAGAATGCCATGGCCGCAGCGTTGATGGACCATGCCGCAGCCGCCCTTCGCCGCGGATTCCTGCTGATGGGCGTTCTCGCCATCGTGGCCGGATTCCTCGGGATGCACGTCATCACCGGAATGCATGGCGCCCATGCCATGGCCGCGGTGACATCCTCCACGCAACCCCCGGGGCCGTCCTTCCCTACGGCCAACAGCATCGCATCACAGGCTGCCGCCCATGCCCCGCACGCCGGCACAGCTGCACATGACTCCCTTGGTCCATCCCCGGCGGCCCGATCCGGTCCGGAGCTGACGGGCGACAGCAGCGCTGCCGCATTTTCGGCGTCGTGCGCGTGCCCGTCCAATTGCACCGACCTTACGTCGATGCACTCGGCCTGTGTGCCATCGGCCGCCGTGACCTCTTTGGCCGCGCCCCCACCGGGCATGGCCCCCTCGTCAATCCACATCCCGGACAACCTCGGCGACGCCGCTAACCGGGCCTACTCCTTCCTGCCCGCAAGTCCTTCGCCGGGCGATCTGTCGATCAGCCGGACGTAAGACGGGACCGCGCCGTGTTGTCTCCGGTCCTCCCTCCTTACCCGACACGCTTCAACCCGTTCCTCCTTCGGCGCGGGCGCGTGTCATCCGCAGGCGTGCAACAACGCCGATTTGATGATTGAAGGACTTAACCCCATGAAGAAGACCCTGACCTTTTCCGCCCTCGGCATCGCCGCCGCCATCGCTCTCGCGGGCTGCGCAGGCAACACCGGAAGCGCAGCCACCAACACCATGCCGGGCATGGGCAGCGGCGGCATGGGCATGTCATCGTCTGCAGCCCCCGCCGCTGCGGACCACAACGCCGCAGACATCATGTTCGTTCAGGGGATGATCCCGCACCACGCCCAGGCCGTGGAAATGAGCGACATCATGCTCAAGAAGGAGGGATTGGACGTGCGGATCACAGCTCTCGCCACGAAGATCAAGGCCGCGCAGGCGCCCGAAATCGAACAGATGACGCAGTGGCTCAATAGCTGGAACGAACCCGCCCAGATGGCAGGCGGCCACGGCATGGGCGACGGGATGATGGATGATGACGATCTGAAGAAGCTCGACGCCGCCCAGGGCACCGACGCGGCCAAGCTGTTTCTGACCGGGATGATCGCCCACCACGGGGGTGCGGTGATGATGGCCAAGGCTGAGATCAGCCAGGGCAAGAACCCCGACGCCATCAGCCTCAGCAAGGCAATCGTGACGTCCCAGGAAGCCGAAATCCAGGAAATGAAGACCTTGCTGGCAAGCCTCTAACTTGCAAGAACCAGGGCATCAACCGGGCCCCGGTCCGCCTTCGGACCGGGGCCCTCCCCGTATTTACCCACCACCCTCCAAAGTAATGCCGTTCTTCGCCAGCCAGAGGACGTTGAACGTTTTGCTGAGGTAGTTCGTCCCCGCATCCGGCGCGATGGCGACGATGGTGGATCCGGCGGGCGCGGACCGGGCCGTTTGAAGGGCCGCAGCCACGGCCAAACCGGAAGAAGGGCCCAGGAGGAGGCCTTCGTCCGTGGCAAGGCGGTGGACCATTGAGTAGACCCCGTCATTGGGTATGCGCACGAATTGGTCTACAACCTCCGGATTGAAAGTCTTCGGCCAGTCCGCCCGGTCCCAGGTGTTGCCAACACCGTCCACGAGGATCTCCCCCGGTTCGCCTCCGCTGTAGACGGACCCAAAGGGGTCCGCCCCAATGACCTTCACCGCTCCACGGCTTCGGTCCTTCAGGAACGCGCCCGTCCCGCTGATGGTCCCTCCGGTGCCAATACTGGCCACGAGGTGGGTGACTGAGCCCGATGTTTGTCGCCAGATTTCCGGCCCCGTTGAGGCGTAATGTGCTCTGGGATTTCCGGGGTTGTCGAATTGTTGCGGGCGCCAGGAACCTGGAATATCTGCTGCCAGGCGGGCTGCAATGTTTCGGGCGTTTTCGGGAGATTCCGCGGGAGCGGTCCAGTCTGTCAGCACCACTTCTGCGTTGAAGCTCCGGAGTACGGCAAGTTTTTCCTGGGATGTGGTGTCTGCGGCGACCACGATGACCGGATGTCCGGTCAATGCCCCGATGAGTGCCAACCCGATGCCGGTATTGCCGGAGGAGCTTTCGACGATCGTGGCGCCCGGTTGGAGTACCCCTATCCGTTCGGCCTCACGCACCATGCTCAAGGCCGTCCGGTCCTTTACCGATCCTCCGGGGTTCGCCGATTCCAGTTTCACGTAGATTTCGGATCGCAGCCCTGTGCCCAGTGATTCCAATCGAACCAGTGGTGTGTTGCCGATCAGACCTATGGTGGACGTGGCGCGGGCTTCAATAACTGGTGCCGCAGGACTGAGCGTGGCCAATTTGGTTCTCTCTTCTCTTTGCTGGGCAATTCTTTACTGGGCAATTCTTTGCGGGGCATTGGTGCTTATCTGGGATTGCTGTACTCAACAGCCCGCTCGGGAGCGATCCAGAGTGCATCCGACCCTAGATCACGTCGTTTCCGGAGAAAATGCTTGGATTCATGCGGAGTAACCGGCATACACACCGGGTAACTTCGGGCCAGCGAAGGTTCATAAGTCCGGTGAGTAGGGAGCAAGATTTACGCAATAAGAAGCTGCGTAACGTCCGATGAAATCGGGCCGCTGTGAGCGGATCGGAGCCGGGTACAGTCGAGCCCATGCTTCATTTCGGGTGGTTTGTGGGACACGGTTTCGGCGTTCAGGGCTGGGGCACGCCCGGCTACAGTCCTGGCTTCGACTGGAAGAAGCCGGTCCTGTACCAGGAGGCGGTGCGGGCCTTTGAGCGTTCGGGCCTGGACCTGTTCATCGTCGAGGACTCCCTGACTGTGCCGGACACCTACGGCGGCACCGCGCAGGTATCGCTGGCCCATGCCTCGTTCGCTCCCAAGCACGACCCCTTGGCCTTGGTCCCGTATCTGCTCTCCGCCACCGAACATTTGGGCATCGTGCCTACCGTCAGCGCCTCGTTCTATCCGCCGTTCACCGCGGCCCGCCTGCTCGCCACCTTGCAGCACTTCTCGAATGGCCAGCTCGGCTGGAACGTGGTGACCTCGGGAAGCGACCTCGCGGCCCAGAACTACGGCCTGGACCAGCAGATCGAGCACGATCTCCGGTACGAGAAAGCGGAGGAATTCGTCGACGTCGTGAGGCGGCTCTGGCGCAGTTGGGAACCGGATGCGATTCGCGAGGATGCAGTGGCCGGCGTGTTTGCCGACCACACAAAGGTCCGCCCCATCAACCACGACGGCGAGTTCTTCAAGGTCCGCGGCCCGCTCAACACCGCACCCCTGCCGGAGGAGCCCGTGCTGGTCCAGGCCGGCGCCTCTCCGCGCGGCAAGGCATTCGCCGGAGGCAACGCCGACGTCGCGATCGCCCTTGCCCGCGGCGCGGACGGCATGAAGGCTTACCGCGATTCGATCCGTGCCGAGGCCAGCGGGGCCGGCCGCAACCCCGACGACGTCAAGGTGCTGTTCGTCCTCAAGCCCACCGTGGTGGGGTCCAAGGCCGAGGCCGCAGAATTGCGTGCCCGGCGCCGCGAACTCACGCAGCGGGACATCGACAGCCAATTGAACTCAATTTCCTACCTCTCCGTGATCGACTTCAAGCAGTTCGACCTTGACGCACCCCTGCCGGAACTGAGCACCAACAGCAACCAGGGCACCCTCGAACACTTCGCCAAGGCGGCCCCGCCAGGGTCCACGCTCCGCGAAATCCTGCAGGTCCGCAGCGGCGGTGCCGGCGACAGCATCATCGGCACCACCGAGGAGATCGCTGACTACCTCGAAGAAACCGGCGAGGCCGTGGGTGGGGACGGTTTCCTCTTCTCCGGCTTCGTCGACCCCGTCACGGTGCACGGTGTGCTGGACAAGCTCACGCCCGAGCTCCGGCGCCGCGGCCTGTTGAGGAGCAGTTACGGCAACGGGGGTTTCCGGCCAAACCTCCTGGACTTCTGACCATGACCCCGGGGCCGCACACGCTGCTGGTCGGCAGGGCGGATGTCCACGTCCGGCAGGTGGCCCAGGCTGCCGTCGATCGCTCCGTCAGGGTGGTGCTGAGTGGGGAATCGCTGGAACTGATCGGCCGCTCACGGGACGTATTGGAACGCGCTGCAGCTTCAGGGGAACGGGTCTACGGGCTAAACACCTTATTGGGTTCCGGCCGCGACACGGCTGTGGAGGAAGAGTCGATCCTCGCCTTCCAGGTCCAGGTGGTCCGCTATCACCACAGCGGCGTGGGCGAGTTCCTCGACCGTGCCAATGTCCGGGCGCTTATCCTCGCCCGGCTCATCGGCTTCAGCCGCGGCGGCTCCGGGGTCCGCCAGGAAACGGCGCGCTTTTACGCCGAACTGCTCAACCGGGATGTTGTCCCGGCCGTCCCGCGCGAAGGCTCGGTGGGGTCATCGGACCTGACCCAGCTTGCCGCCGTCGCCGCCGTTGCCATCGGTGAGGGGCAGGCGCTCGGCGCGAACGGCGCCCTGATCCCCGGCGCGCAGGCACTCGCCGACGCCGGGCTGGAACCGTTGCAGCTTGGGCCAGGAGAAGCCCTCGCGCTGGTCAGCGCCAACGCATACTCGATCGGCACCGGTACGTTGACGCTCGGGCGTCTGCACCGGTTCGCCGATCTGGCTGACGTCGCGCTCTCCTTGTCGCTCGAAGCGACCGCGAGGTACGACGGCGGCGGGAACCTGAGCCCCTTCTCTCCCGTCATTCAGGCGGCCAAGGCGGTCGACGGCCAGCGTGCATCGGCAGCTGCGGTGCGACGGCTGGTCAGCGGCGGGTGGCTGGAGGACGTCCGGCCCGAGGTGTCAGTGCAGGATCCCTTGTCCTTCCGGGCTGCGCCACAGACGCATGGAGCGTTCCGGGCCGTCGCGGAACAGCTGGAGGCAGCGCTGGACGTAGAGCTCAACGGCTGCGGCGACAACCCGCTGAGCGACGTGGAGTCCGGGCGGATGCTGTCGGGCGGGAACTTCCAGCCCATGCAGCTCGCCCTCGCTTTCGAGGCCGCCCGGCTTGCCTTGGCTCACGTGGGCATCTCGAGCGAGCGGCGCATCGCCAAGCTCTACCCGCCCCAGCGCGCCATACGGGCGCGGCACCTCGAACAGGCGCGCACCAAGCAAACGCGCGACAGCGGCCGGACCGGCGGCGCGGAAGCGCTGGCGTCCGAGGAGCTACCGGGCCTCCTGTGGTACTCCGCTGCGAGCCTTTTGGCCGAGCTGAAGATCATGGCCGCCCCGGCGACTCTCGGGGCACCCACGTTGTCGGCCGACGTCGAGGACCACTCGACCCTCGCGCCACTGGCACTGCAGCAGTTGGAGCGCTCCGTGGACGCCGCCGAAAAACTGCTGGCCATCGAGTCGCTGACTGCCACGTACCTGCTCCAGGAGGCTGCGCCGGAGGACGAAGCCCTGGGGAGGCGGCTCGGAAAGGGAACTGGCGCCGTCGTCGGGCATCTTGGGACACTGCTGGCGGAACGCCCCACGGCCCCAGCACTCGTGGAAGACGCACGGCGCGTGCTGAATACGGCAATCGAGGGCCTGGGAGGGGAAGCGTGAGCACAGTGGCCAGAAGGCACGTCCGCACCCCAGGGGAAAAGGTGCCTTAAGGCCCTGCCGGTGTGCGCCAGTCGGGGAAAGTGTTGGAGCTACGCGACGACCGGTGTGCGTACCGCCCCGGTCTGGGCGGGACGGGCCGCCCGCCGTCGAGTTCGGTTGTGTCCAGCACCCTCCGGACCGACGGCGTCGAGTACAAAAGTCGAGTACGGAAGCGGAGCGGCCGCTACGCCGGCCGGAACCGAGTGGAGGGCACACCATGTCAGAGCACAACTACACCTTGTTCGTGTCGTCGTACGCCGACGCGGGCTCGGCGGCAGAGGATTTCAAGGCGATCAAGAGCCTGGACGACGCCGCCGTGGCGGCCGCGGTCATCCTCTCGCGTGACGCCTCGGGCCAGACCGAAGTCAAGGAGCACGGGGGCGGGCTGGTCGCCGGCGGCACCACGGCCGGCGCCATAGGCGGGCTGGTGGTCGGGCTGTTCGCTCCGCCGCTCCTGCTCTCCGGCGTGATCGGTGCCGGGATCGGCGCAGGTGCCGGCGCCATCGCGAAGCGTCACGAGGAGAAGTCCATCGGCGTCAACGCAGAGGAGTGGCTGCCGCCGGGCTCGTCGGCGCTCGTCGCCGTCGTCGACGACCTCTACCTCGACCGCGTCGACAAGGCGATCGAGAAGGCCACCAAGAAGGTCAGCAAGGCCGTCGAAAGTGGCGACTACGACGCCGTGGTCAAGGCCGTGAACGAGGGCGACGAGAAGATCATCGAAGCCGCTTCGTCCTGATCGTGGTCCTTCATTGGGCCGGCGGCACCCGCGCGTTCAGGGCCTCATTGACGGGGGCGAAGGCGACCCGATCCAGGACAAGTTCGATCTCGCCAATTTTCTCTGCCTTGATGGTGAGCAGCTCGATGCACCTGACGGCGCCCGCAGCCGTATCAGTGATGAAGTCATAGACGACGCAGGCACGGTCCTGCGCGGTAAAGACTTCCCGGATCTCGTTGCGGACCAGCGCCGGGAGAAGTCGCTTGAGTGCCGTGGTCCACCCGGCCTTGTCGAAGGCATTGCCGGCGAAGGTGGCTACGAGATCCTCGCTGAGAAGGCTGTCAACGGCGTTTATGTCGTGGGAACCAACGGCCTGGATGTAGGAGCGTGCGATCCCTTCGACGCTGGAGTCCGGCATGAGCGATCCTTTCTTTGAGCAGCGGAGGGGCCGGCCAAGGGACCTTGAGCAAGCCAGGAATCCGCGGGTGGCCGCCGCTCGTCTGCCAGGAGCCTAGCGGCTTTGCCCCCGTAGCTGCCAACGATCGGGCAGGCCCGAGGCAGTGCGCGGGCTGTCTCCTCGTCGAAACCGCCGTAGTTCACGCTGGCCACTGCGAAGTCATGATCCGGGGCGAGCATGATGGCGAAGCCTCCGCCCATGCCAGAAGCCGATCACCCCGACGCGGCCCGTGCAGTCGTTGCGTGCGGCCAGCCAGTCGGCCTGTTCGCGGGTATCCGGACTCAAGCCAAGCGCGTCGTGGATGACCACGACGCCGGGCCAGGGCCCCTCACCGGCCGGTGTCGCGGAGTAGGCAGGCATTTATCCGCGTTCAGTGCTAATGCTCACCTTGACCATGTGGGCTCCTGGGCGCCTGGATTAGTGGCTACCTATTTTGTGGGTTTACCAGCGTCGCATCGGCCACGGGAGAGTCGTTGGCCTCTGCCCGTGGAGCAAGCTGGCCGATGCTGGCCTGCCTCGGCTACCGTGGCTGGTCCGAAGCCGGAGACGGCGTCTGCTAGCGCCCGATGCAGACGGCGAGATCCAGATGGATGTCGTTATCAGCGACAAAGCTATCCTGAAGGTGGCGGGCAAGGCTCGCGTCCGTAGCGGTATGAACGCTTTGCGCGATCGCTCCGCGCAGCACCGCCTCGGTATCGGTGGACTTGACGACGTCCAACGGGGCCCACCCACGATGACTGCCGGTAAGACGTTCTAGATCTGTGCGGAAGGTACGCTTGTGTTCTTCGCGGACGGTGGCGCGCATGGTGAATGAGATGTAGGGAGTGGGCAAGGCGGCCCTTTCACGAGGCGGCCGATCGTCGACGCCCCAATAAGTACAAGACCTTTGCAGCCGCGGCTATTCCGCCAAAGCAGCCAAGGAGTCCAGAATCACCCCGCAGGAAATGGTCGCTCCGCCACCCTGAACGCGACACCGGTGGGCCACCAGGCTGAAGAACCCGTCGCTTGTTTCCGATCGCCCCCCATACCGGCCGGGCCTGTTCCTCCCCGGCCCCTCGCATTCCCTGATCGACATCGGCGGCATCACCGCCCGTCAGTAGCGAGAGTTCCTGGGGGAAGGGCCCAAAGCCCCTGACCCCGTTCCGAGGCTCAGCCTATTCTGGCGCTACATTCTGCGATGGTTTTCCATCCTCGTCGTCGTTGCGCCCTGGTGATCTGGGGCCTGCAGTTCACGCTCAGCCACCTGACAGGAACAATTCCCGCCTGACATACCCGCGCCGGAACGGAGAGGAACAGATCCATGGCCACGTATGAGTACCGTTGCTCCGATGGTTCGCTATTCGAAGCATCCCACCCGATCGGGGACGCACCAGACACCCTTCCGTGCCCCTCCTGCGGTGCACCATCCCGCCGGGTATTCAGTGCACCGCACCTTTCCAGGGCGGGCTCCCCCGCCTTCCGGCTCATTGACTCCACCAAACGCAGTGCAGCCGAACCCGAGGTCGTGAACTCCCGGATTCCGGGCAGCCCCAGGCGGGTGCAGCAGTATTCATCCAATCCGTTACATCGGACACTGCCGCGCCCCTAACCGGCAGAAACGCGGCGCCCAGTCAAAGGAGATGAAATGCCAGCAAAGATATTTTCCCTGGACTCCAGCAGAAAATTCGAGGATCAGGAAAAAATCGGGCACAACCGGTGGCACCCCGACATTCCACCCGTCGCAACGGTCAGGCCGCGGGATTCCTTCCGGGTCGACTGCCGGGAGTGGTTTGACGGCGCGATCGTTAACGACGACTCCGCCGATGACGTCCTCAGCGCCCCGCTGCTGACCGTCCACAAACTCAGCGGTCCCTTCGCCGTCGAAGGCGCCAGGCCCGGCGACCTTCTGGTGGTCGACATCCTGGACGTCGGTCCCATCCCACAGGAGGATTCCGGCCCGCTTGCCGGACAGGGCTGGGGCTACACCGGCATCTTCGCCACCAGCAACGGCGGCGGTTTCCTCACCGAGCAGTTTCCCGACGCCTACAAAGCCATCTGGGACTTCACCGGACAGATCGCAACATCCCGGCACGTGCCGGGTGTTTCCTTCGCCGGGCTGATCCACCCCGGGCTGATGGGGACGGCCCCGTCAGCCCAGCTGCTGGCGAAATGGAACAAGCGCGAAGGCGCCCTGATCGCCACCAACCCCAACAGGGTCCCGCCCTTGGCGTTGCCACCCGAGGCCGAGCACGCGGTTCTGGGGCACCTGGCGCCGTCGGAATTCGACAGGGTGGCCGCGGAAGCGGCCAGGACCGCACCGCCACGGGAAAACGGCGGGAACCAGGACATTAAGAACATGTCCAAGGGCACCCGTATTTTCTACCCCGTGTTCGTGGACGGAGCCAACCTGTCCATGGGTGATCTCCACTTCTCGCAAGGCGACGGGGAGATCACGTTCTGCGGTGCCATCGAGATGGGTGGTTTCCTGGACCTCAGGGTGGAGCTCATCAAGGGCGGCATGGAGACTTACGGGGTGAGCGAAAACGCCATCTTCATGCCCGGCAACGTCGACCCGCAGTTCAGTCAATGGCTGGCGTTCTCCGGCACCTCGGTGACCCTGGACGGTGAACAGCGCTACCTCGACTCGCACCTGTCCTACCAGCGGGCCTGCCTTCACGCCATCGACTACCTGACCAAATTCGGTTACAGCCGCGAGCAGGCATACCTGCTCCTAGGCGCGGTGCCGATCGAAGGGCGCCTCTCCGGTGTAGTGGACATCCCGAATTCCTGTTCCACGGTCTACATCCCGACAGCCATCTTCGACTTCGACGTACGCCCTTCAGCCGCCGGCCCCCACAGAATCGACCCAGGCATCGGGGCGCCGAAGGCCAGCAACAAATAAACCACCGCAAACCCCGGATCAAGGACAGGCAAACCATTCAGGGGTCGTCCGGACGGCATGGTGCTGGCCCGGGCGACCCCTCCTTGTGACCTTCTGTGCGACCCGGTTTGGGTGGGCGGGGGCGGGTCGTGAAAACATACGGATCGTGACCCAGAAAATTGCGTACCAAGGTGAGCCCGGCGCCAACTCCCATATCGCGTGCAAGCAGATGTTCCCCGACCTGGAAAGCGTCCCCTGCGCCAGCTTCGAGGACGTCTTTGAATTGGTCTCCAGCGGTGAGGCTGATCTGGCCATGATTCCGATCGAGAATTCGATTGCCGGCCGGGTGGCGGATATCCACATCCTGCTCCCCCAGTCCCATCTACAGATCGTCGGCGAATTTTTCCTGCCCATCCACTTCGACTTGCTCGGCATCCCCGGCAGCACCATCGAGGCTGCCACCGAGGTCCACAGCCACATTCACGCCCTGGGCCAGTGCCGGCGCCTGATCCGTGAAGCACAGTTGCGCCCCGTCATCGCCGGCGACACGGCCGGGTCGGCCCGCGAAGTGCGGGAATGGAACGATCCCGCCAAACTCTCCCTCGCTCCCCCACTCGCGGCCCAGATCTACGGCCTGGAAGTGCTCGCCTCCCGGGTCGAGGACGATCCGTCCAACACCACCCGCTTTGTGGTCCTGGCACGGGAGGCGGAACTGCCGACCCGGGACGAGTTGCCCGGACCGGCAGTGACAAGTTTCGTGTTCCGCGTCCGGAACGTCCCGTCCGCGCTCTACAAAGCACTTGGCGGCTTTGCCACCAACGGCGTGAACATGACCCGGCTGGAGAGCTACATGGTGGGCGACGAGTTTGCCGCCACTATGTTCATGGCCGACGTCGAGGGCCACCCCGCCGACCTGCCGCTGCAGCTGGCCTTGGAGGAACTGGACTTCTTCACCGCCGAGGTCCGGATCCTGGGTGTATATGCCGCCGCAGAGTTCAGGACCCTGCCAGCAGCCGGCAGCTGACCTCCCTGCCGAATCAGAGCATTCCGATAAATCGCCCGGCCATGACCCGGGGGTTCGTGAGGATCTTCTTCCCTTCCTCGGCCTAGAGGTAGTCCCCGCTATGTTCGCGGGCGATTTCCAAGACGGTGGCGTGGAAAGCGACTTCTGCCGGGGCGTAGACCTTGTCCTGGCGCTGGGCCAGCAATACCCGCCTCATGGGCGCGGCAGCACCGAGACTGACTACCCTGACGTCGGGGTGTTGGAGGGCAACTGCAGTTTTGGGCACCATTGCCACGCCCATGCCGACGCTGACCATGGCCTGGGCCTCTTGGTAATCGTTGGCCAGGAAGCCTATGGTCGGCTCGAACCCGGCATCGTGGGCGGAGCGTTGCAGGACCTCGACCACCGGGTGGGCCTCCGCCCGAACGATCCACGACTCCTTGCGCAGATCCTCCATCCTCACCTCATCCCGGTCGGCGAGTGGGTGACCGCGGGCTACCAGGATGACAGTGCTTTCCTGGAAGACTTCTGTTATCCGGATGGAATCGTCGTGGAACCGATTCCAGGGATAGTCCCAGAGCAGGCACAATCCGGTGACTCCCGACTCGAGGTCCGACACAAGTTCGTCAAAGCGTGCGCTGCGCACCGAGAGACCAATTGCCGGGTACCGCTTCTTAAAGGCTCGGATAACAAGGGGCAGGAATGATCCGGCGAGGGTGGGGAAAGTCCCTACGGTCAAGGAGCCTCGTCTGAGGCCGGCGATCTGGTCCAGATCGGACTGGGCTGCCCGCATCTGTCCAATGATCTTGCGGGCGTGCCCGGCCAACACTTGGCCAGCCTCTGTGGGCGCAACCCCGCGGGACCGGCGGTTGAGCAGGGGTTGCCCGACTTCCTGCTCGAGCTTCCGCAGCTGCTGGGAAACCGCTGACGGCGTGTACATCATCAACTCCGCCGCTGCTGTGATCGATCCCTGCTCGACGACCTCCACCAGCAGGGCCAACCGACGGATGTCGAATAAATCTTGGCTCTCATCGTTAAGCAATGGTTCACCTCTCTGCCCGTTTGGTTCATACTATGCAATCCCGCGTATATATGCGGAATTATGGACACGCATCTCGCCTATTGGAGGCGCCGACGAATGGAGTTGAGGGACTACAGTTCCAATAACTTAAGTATCACTACATCCCCCTACAAATATTGAACATTGTCTTCATTTGTGATCCGGCTCATTCTTTTATCGGGCCCTTCAACATATGCGCGGCACTAGGAGATGCAGGGAACACGATGAAGATAGAAGCTGAATGGATGCGCGGAGGCACCAGCAAGTGCTGGGTCTTCGAGACGGAGCACCTGGATGAAGCCCATACCGGCCTGGACGAGCTGCTGCCCCGGCTGTTCGGAAGTCCGGACCCCAGGCAAATTGACGGTGTCGGCGGAGCGACTTCGACAACCAGCAAGGCCATCATCCTTCGCCGGCCTGCCGACGACGATGTTGATGTCGAGTTCACCTTCGCCCAAATCGGCATCGAAGAGGCGGCAGTGGACTGGGGCAGCAACTGCGGGAACTGCTCCGCGGTGGTCGGCCTTTACGCGATCGAGAAGGGCTGGGTGGTCCCCAGCGGCGAGAACACCCGCATCGTCACCCGCAACACCAACACCGGCCAGATCATCATCCAGCGGGTCTCCACTCCCGCAGGCGCCCTGCCCATCGTTCCGGATGCGCAGATGCCCGGGGTTGCGTTTCCCGGCTACCGGGTAGGGCTCGGCTTCCAGGATCCAGCCGGCAAGACAACTGGAAAACTGCTGCCCACCGGCGAAGCCACCGACACGATAACCGCTGGTGGAACGCGCTGGACAGTATCGATGGTCGATGCCGGAGCGCCGGTAGTTATCGTCCGCGCTGAAGAGCTGGGCCTGAACCTGGCCCGGTACGACAGCTGGGTCGCAGGGGTGGAACTGCAGCTGGAAACTCTGGATCACATCCGCCGACAGGCCGCCGTCCGGATGGGGCTGGCACCAACTATCGCCGACGCAGCCCGGGCCATCCCCAAGCTGGCCATTGTCGGATCCCCCACACAATCAGACCCCGACTGCGACGTCAACGTCATGATGCTCTCGATGGGAAAGCCCCACCCCGCGTTGGCCATTACGGGCAGCATCGCCCTGACACTCGCCGCCCGGACGCCCGGCACCGTACTCAACAAGATTACGGGCGACACACCGCGGACCACGCTGAGACTGCGCACTCCCGCGGGCGTGATCGAAACCTGGAGCGAGGAGCGCGAGGGGTCCCTGCTGGTCGGCGTCGACCGAACGGCGCGCACCATCGCCACCACCGTCATCCACCTTCCGGAAGCTCTCGGCAGCGCCGTCGAGGCCTCACTAGCATCAGCCACTCAATGAGGAGCCAAGATCATGACTAAGACTGTTTACCAACCCGCTCCCAAAGCAGCGGGCGAAATCCGCGAAGACCGTCCCAAGGGCACCACGCGTCGGCGCCGTATCCTTCTGGTATCGGTAGCCGCGATCGCGATCCTGGGTCTGGTCGCCCTCGTGTTCGGGGGTGCCATCTTCAACCCGGCGGCCACCTCGGAATCGGAGCCGCCCATGACCGCCACACAGATCATCCCGCTGGTGATACTTGTCGTGATGTTCGTCGTCGCCACGAAATGGCCCCTGAATATCGGGGTAATGGGCCTGGTGGCATCGTTCGGCGTCGGCTACTTCATGCTCGGCATGACCGACAAGGAAATACTCGCGGATTTCCCGGCCAGTATCGTTCTGACCATCATCGGGGTCACCTACTTCTTCAGCATGGCCCAGAGGAACGGGACCATCGACATCATCGTGCAGACCTGCGTGCGCCTCGTCAGGGGCAAGACAATGTTGCTCCCCTGGGTCTTCTTCCTCATCGCTGCCGCCCTGACTTCGCTGGGCACCTTCTCTCCCGCCGCCGTCGCACTTCTGGCACCCGCTGCCATCGGCTTCGCCTATGAATCGCGCATCCACCCCGTACTCATGGGTGCGTTCATTATCAACGGAGCCCACGCCGGCGGATTCTCTCCGCTGTCCGTCGCCGGCGTCCTGGTGCACGACATCGCGCTGGAAAACGGCTTCCCCGTCTCCCAAGGCGCACTCTTTGCCGCCAGCTTCGCCCTCAACCTCATCCTCTCGGTACTGACCATCGTTCTCTTCGCCCTCCTGGGCAAGCTGCACGACAAGCACGCCAACGAGTACGCCGATCTCGACGCAACCCGCGCCGGCCGCCCGCACGGCCAGCAAATCCTTACCCTCGGTCTGATCGTTGCAATGCTGATCTGCACACTGGGCTTCCACATGCCGATCGGCTTCGTCGCCCTCTCCGCCGGCCTCCTCCTGGCGCTGATCAATATCAAAGAACACCGGACCTTCATCGGCGGCATCTCCTGGTCCACCGTCCTGCTGGTAGCAGGCATGATCACCTACGTTTCGCTGCTCCAGCACGTCGGCGTCATCGATACCCTCGCCCAACAGGCCCTGGCATTGGGCGCACCGCTACTGATCGCACTGGTCCTCTGTTACGTGATCGGTGTGGGCTCAGCCTTTGCCTCCTCCACGGCATTGCTGACCGCTTTCATCCCCCTTGCCGGTCCCCTCTTGGCGTCCAGTTCGCTGAGCGCTTCGGGAACTGTCGCTGCACTCGCCATCGCCGCGACAGTGGTGGATGTCTCCCCCTTCTCCACCGACGGTGCCCTCGTTGTAGCCAACGCCCGGGAAAGCGACCGCCAACGCGTCTACAAGCAGCTGATGATGTACGCCGGCGGAGTGGTTCTGGTGGCCCCTGCGCTGGCCTGGGTCCTGCTGGTACCCACGGGCATCATGTAACCGGAGCCCGCACCTCGGGCAACGGCCTCTCAGCAACAACTGACAATCCGTTGCCCGTCCCGGCGAACCACCAAAGCGTCCACGGCCACCGCACTTCCATGTCGGACAGCTCCGAGGACACGCAACATACTGCCGGACTCAACGTCCGGCACGCGTGCTGCCGTTCCCGCACTCCATCGCAGCAGGTAGCCCGAAAGACGGGCGCGAGAACTGTGCAGCATGCAAAGGAGGCAGGGTGACCACGATGTCACCCTGCCTCCTGCCGACAGACCATAACGTCTGGACGCATCGACATGCGCAAACCGCAACAACTAGAGGTGCCATGACGCGGCTCGGAGCAGGTGGGAGGATGGGCGCATGGAACTGCACATCACTGGCGACCCCGCCGCCGACCAACTGCTCAGCAACGACGCATTCGCACTCCTGGTCGGCATGCTGCTTGACCAGCAGGTGACCATGGAGTCTGCGTTTGCCGGACCCGAAAAGATCCGGACGCGCCTGGGATCTATGGCCCCGGCCGCAATCGCCGAACACGACCCGGCAGGCTTCGTTGAGATCTTCAGGGAACGTCCGTCCGTCCACCGCTTCCCGAGCTCCATGGCCAGCCGCGTCCAGGACCTCGCCGCGACCGTACAGCGAGACTGGAATGGGGACGCAACTGCCATCTGGAACCAGGACAACCCGGACGGCCAGGAAGTGCTGCGCAGGCTGAAAGAATTGCCCGGCTTCGGAGAACAAAAAGCAAAGATCTTCCTCGCCCTGCTCGGCAAACAGTGCGGACTCCAGGCACATGGCTGGCGTGAGGCCGCCGGAGCCTATGGCCAGGAGAGTGCATTTCTTTCTGTCGCCGACATCGTGGATCCCGAGTCCCTGAAGAAGGTGCGCGCCAACAAGCAGGCTGCCAAGGCCGCCGTCAAAGCCGCGAAGGCATCCGAGCGCTGACAAGCCGCTGGAATGCGGCACCGCTCGTCGACACGAGGGCCGCCGCGGCTGGGCGTCCGACATACTGGTTCCATGCAGGCAACTTCCATGCAGGCGACGACGGTGTTGGTCGAGGGCGAGAGTGACCGGCTGGCGGTCGAGGCGCTGGCCTTTCGCCGTGGCCTTGACCTGGCGGCCATGCGGGTGTCGGTCGTACCGATGGGAGGCGCGACCAGCATCGTCCACTTCCTGGACCGCTACGGCCCGAATGGCGCAGGCCACCGGCTGTTGGGACTGTGTGATGCAGGGGAATCCCGCGGCATCGCCCGCGCGCTCGGACGGGCAGGAATCGGGTCCGGTTCGCTGGCTGAGCTTGGGTTCTACGTCTGTCACACCGATCTTGAGGACGAACTCATCCGCTGCCTTGGGATCGATGCCGTGCTCAATGTCATCGCGGCTCAAGGGGAGCTCGCGTCGTTCCGGCTCCTCCAACGCCAGCCGTCACTGCGGGATCGGCCAATAACGGCGCAGTTGCACCGGTTCTTCGGAGGGCGCAGCGGTAACAAGGTCCGATACGCGCCACTGCTGGTCGACGCCTTGCGGGCCGGAGACGCACCGCCGCCGCTCGCCAGCCTCGTGGCATCATTCTCGCTGTGATCCCACTGCCCAAAAACGGTCGAATGCCTTCATGGCGTCCAACCATGTCGTGTTACCCGGCCAGCTTGGTCCGGAGCCCGCCGATGACGACATCCAGGCCAAAGTCGAAGGCATGGCCGCCCCTCTCCTCCGCCGGCCCGGCATTTCCAAGGGCACGCTTAAGGGTGGGATAGCCCTCCGCCGGCGGGTCCCAGACAACTTCCGGGGCGGCCAGGTCCAGGGCCGCGCCCAAGGCAAAGCTGTCGATCGTGGAGATGGCCGCCACCACGTCACGTCCCCGGAACCCCGCACCCTCGAGGGCCAGCGCGAGGTCCTCATAGAGGCCGATGACCTCCGGATCGGTGATGGACTGCAGCACCAGCAGCGGCGCCAGCCGCGGATGGCGGGCAAACGCGTCCCGGTAGGCGCGGATCAGGACCCGCAGGGCCGCTTCCCAGTCGCCGTGGTCCACCGGCGGATACGGCACTTCGGTGATGATCCGGTGGCGCAAAAGTTCCAGGATCTGGTCCCTGCCGCTGACGTGGTTGTAGATGGAGGACTGGCTTACGCCAATCCTTTTCGCCAGTTTCGGGAAGCTGAAATCGCCGCTCTCATCAACCAGCTCCAGTGCGGCCGTGGTGAGGGCCTCCACGGATATCAGCGGGAGGAGCGGGCGCCCCATAGGTTCTCCTGACTGCAGCTCTTGAAGGTCAACCCCAGCCTAGTCGGCGCGGCGCCGCGACGCCGTTTTCGGAAAACTATTGTGCTCTGCGCCACACGCCCCCATAATAAACGAAAGCCTTTCGTTTATTGAGGCTCCCAAGAAAGGACGGACTTGTGCCGGATACCCAAACCAGACCACCCAAGTCGTCCGCGGACGGCGCCCTCAAACGCAATGCCCTGGGTACGGGCGGCATTGCCTTCCTCGTCATCTCGGCGGCAGCACCGCTCACCGTCATGGCAGGCGTGGCGCCGGTAGCCATCGGCGTGGGCGGGATCGGTGCCCCGGCCGGCTACCTGCTGGCGGGCATCGTGCTCACCCTCTTCGCCATCGGCTTCATGGCCATGACCCGCCACGTCAAGGCATCCGGCGGTTTCTACACGTACATTTCGCTGGCCATGGGCAAGACCGTGGGGCTGGCCTCCGCCATCCTGGCGATCGTCTCCTACAACTGCCTCCAGATCGGCGTCTATGGCCTTTTCGCCGTCCAGACCCACGACATGCTCAAGGTGCTCTTCGGGCTTGAGGTGCCCTGGCCCGCCATTGCGCTGGCGGCTGTGGCAGCCGTGTGGTTCCTCGGCTACCGGGGCATCGACGTCGGGGCGAAGGTACTCGGGGTACTCCTGGTGGCCGAGACGGGCATCCTCGCCGTGATGGGAGTGGGCATCCTCAGCAGCGGCGGAGCCCACGGGATCAGCGTGGGCTCCTTCAGTCCGGACCAGGCGTTTGGACCCGGCGTCCTGGCCATCCTTGGCATCTGCTTCGCCGCCTTCATGGGCTTCGAGTCCACCGTGCTGTACCGCTCCGAAGCGCGCAACCCGGACAAGTCCGTGCCGCGGGCCATGTACATCGCCGTCGGCTTCATGTCAGTCTTCTACGCCTTCATCGTGTGGACCGTGATCCAGGCCTACGGCGAAGACCGCGCCGTGGAAGCCGCCGGTGAACTGGCCGGCGGGATGTTCTTCCAGACCATCAACCACTACGTGGGCCCGTGGGCCGAAGTGGTGATGTACCTCCTGATCGTCACCAGCGTCTATGCGTCGCAGCTGGCCTTCCACAACGCGATCAACCGCTACGTGTACATGCTGGCCCGCGATGGCGTGCTGCCGGCCTTCCTGGGCCGGACCCACCGCCGGTTCCAGTCCCCGCACCGGGCCGGCCAGCTGCAGACAGTCCTGGCCGCGGTGGTGATCACCATCTGCGCCCTGCTCAACGCCGACCCCTACCAGCAACTGCTGATCTGGGTGAACACGCCGGGAATTTTTGGCATCGTGGGGCTCCAGGGCCTGGTGTCGGTCGCGGCCTTCCGTTACCTGCGCCGGAATCCCGCGGCGGCGACGCACAAGCTGATGGTGCCGCTCAGCCTGGCCTCGGCCATCCTGCTCTTCGGCGTGGTGCTGCTGATCGGCCTGAACATCGAGCTGCTTACCTTCGCTGACGTGCTGACCAACACCATCCTCATCCTGGTGACGCCTCTCGTCTTCATCGCCGGGCTCCTGGCCGCCCGCTGGGTGCGCCGCCACCGTCCCGGGACCTTCGCCCAGATTGGAAGCTTCGAAACCCATGAATCCTGATTTGATCATCCTCGCCGAGACCGTCCACACGATGGATGGCAGGCCGTCCGAAAGTCCCGCGCCGCAGGCGGTGGCGGTCCAGGACGGCGTGATTGCCGCCGTCGGAAGCCGTTCCGATGCCGAAAGCTGGCCGGCCGCGGAAGTCGTCGATTTCGGCGCAGCCGTGCTGACCCCTGGCCTGGTGGACTGCCACATGCACCCCGTGTTGGGACTGGAACTGACGCGGGGCCGCGACTTGTCCGGCGCCAAGGACCTTGCCGAGGTGCGCGCTCTGTTGCGCGCCGAAGCCGCAGCAACCCGCTCAGGGGACTGGGTGCGGGGATGGGGCCTGGACCCCAACGTGTTCGGAACCGCCGCTCCCACGCGCGAGCTGATTGACGACGGCGCCGACGGCAGGCCATGCCTGCTCCGGCTCTTCGACGGGCATTCCGCGCTGGCCAGTTCCCGTGCCCTCGAAATCGCCGGGGTCACCGGACCGCGCGCCTTCGAGCAGGCGTCTGAGGTGGTGTGCGACAGAAGCGGCAGGCCCACGGGGCTTCTGCTGGAGGCGGCCGCCGTCGAACTCGTTGCCCAGGTGATGCCGGCGGAGTCCTTCGACGAGCGGAAGGCGAGGCTCGCGGACCTTTTCAGACAGTTCGCGCGGTCCGGGCTGACGGGGGCCCACGTGATGGACTGCGGGGAGGGCTCGCTGGAGCTTTTCCGCGCCCTCGAGGATGACCTGGACGGCGGGCTCCCGCTGCGCCTGCGGATCTCGCCGTGGTGCATGCCCGGCAGCGGCGAGGAAGACTGGCACCGGCTTGCGGAACAGATCGGACTGGGCGGGAAGCGCTGGGAGGTGGCCGGCATCAAGCTGTTCGTTGACGGGACGGTGGACAACGGCACGGCGTGGCTGTTTGAGCCCGACGCCTATGGGGAGTCGGTGGTCCCGTTCTGGCCGCGCCCCGAGGAGTATGCGGCGGCGGTGCGGTACTTTGCCGGCCGGGGCATTCCCACCGCTACCCACGCGATCGGGGACGCCGGCGTGGCCGCAGTTCTGGACGCTTTCGAGTCCCTGCCTCCCGCGGTGCGGTCGGTTGGGCCTGAGGCCGTGCACCGGATCGAACACCTCGAAACCGTCCCGGACGCACTCATCGGGAGGTTCTCACGTTCGGGTCTGGTGGCCAGCATGCAGCCCACACACTGTACCCATTACTCCCGCGCCGACCACACGGACAACTGGTCCACCCGGCTCGGAACGGAGAGGGCGAACAACGCCTGGCGGTGCGCGGACCTCCGCGCGGCGGGAACCACGCTGGGGCTCGGCTCCGACTGGCCGATCGCCCCGTTCGAGCCGCTGCCCATTCTGGCGGACGCGCAATTACGACGGCGGGCCGGCCGCCGGGGCGAACAGCCGATCGTTCCGGGCCAGGCCCTCACGGCACGGCAGGCGCTCGAAGGCTACACCTCGCACGCTGCCAGGGCTGCCGGGGACTGGGCTGCCTCCGGGTCCGTCACTGCAGGCAAGCGCGCGGATTTCACGGTGTTCGACGTCGATCCGCTGTCCGTTGCCCCGGATGACCTGGCTGCCGCGCAGGCACTGGCCACGTTTGTGGACGGCCGGGTCCAGCACCTGGCGGTGGGGTCGTTCCGGTAGGGACCCGCGGGGCCCGCGGCCAAGGGGCTGAACGGCCCTTAGCCGCGGGCCTAGTCTGTACGTATGGACAGCGTGGCCCCGGCCCCGAAAGAAGGATTCAGTGGACATGATGCTGATAGGTGGTTCTTAAGCCGGGCTGAGCGGGGGAACCTGGCCACCGACGTGCAAGCGGGCGACGCCGGGTCGCCGCCGTGGTCGGAGGGCAACCTGGTACGCCCCCTAATTCATGGAGCGACCTACTTCGCCCGGCTGCATGAGGAGCTGACGGCTCTGAAGGCGGGAGACCGGGTGTGGTTTACCGACTGGCGTGGCGACGCCGATGAGCGGCTGCTGGCGGACGGACCGTCGATCGGCGATCTGCTCGCGGGTTTGGCCCGCGCGGGCGTCGAAGTGCGGGGCCTTGTCTGGAGATCCCACGGAGAGCGCGTATCGGCCCCGATCAGCGGCCGATCCAACCAGCTCCTGGGCCGCGAAATCAACGAGGCCGGCGGAGAGGTGCTGCTGGATCAGCGGGTACGTCTGTTCGGTTCGCATCACCAAAAGATCTTCGTCATCCGCCGTCGTGACAATCCGTCGCGGGACGTCGCGTTCGTCGGCGGGCTCGACCTTTCCCACAGCCGTCGGGACGACGCCGACCACGCGGGAGACCCGCAAGCGGTCACCATGGATTCCCGGTACGGGAAGCGGCCACCATGGCACGACGCCGCCCTCGAACTGCGTGGCCCCGTGGTGGGAGACTTGCTGGCAGTATTCGCTGAGCGGTGGAACGACCCCCATCCCCTGGACCGGCGCACTCCCTACCGGATCCTGCTGCAGCGCCTGGCCCGAATGCCCCGGCACCCCAAACCGCTCCCGGCTACCGCGCCGCCGCCACCGCCGGCGGGCCCGCACGCCGTGCAGCTGCTGCGCACCTACGGCGTTAGACGTCCGCCGTTTCCGTTCGCACCCCGCGGAGAGCGCAGCGTCGCCCTCGCCTACGCGAAGGCCTTCGCCCGCGCCCGCTCCCTGATCTACATCGAGGACCAGTACCTGTGGTCCACGGAGGTCGCAACAGGAATCGCGGAGGCCCTCGAGCGGAACCCCGAATTGAACGTGATCGCCGTCGTGCCCCGCTACCCCGACTCCGACGGCCCCCTCGCAGGGCCGTCGAGCCGGATCGGACAACTGCGGGCCATCGGAATGCTCCGCCGGGTCGCGCCCGACAGGGTCGGCGTGTTCGACCTGGAGAACAGCAGCGGAACTCCGATCTACGTCCACGCCAAAATCTGCATCATCGACGACACCTGGTTTACCTGCGGCTCGGACAACTTCAACCGCAGGTCCTGGACCACCGACAGCGAGCTCACCTGCGCGGTACTTGACACCACTGCCGGCAACCGGGAACCGTCCGGTGCAGACACCGGCCACGACGCTTCCCGGCCGTTGGCCCAAGGGCTCCGGCTTCAACTCTGGGCCGAACACCTGGGCCTGGACCAGGACGATCCCCGGCTCCACGACCCGGCGGCCGGGCTCAAACTCTGGAACACCACCGCCGATGCTCTGGACCACTGGCACGAGACTGACGGCCGCCTGCCCCGCCCCACAGGACACGTGCGACACCACATTCCAGAACCCGTGCCGCCCCTCCAGCGTCTCTGGGCGGATCCGATCAGCCGCCTCATCGTGGACCCCGACGGCCGCCCCCGCCGGCTGCGCGGCACTGCCCGGTTCTAGGCGATCAATTCTCGTGCAGGGAGGGCCGCTCCTTCCCGCCCTGCGCTCCTGCCGAAGCGCCGGGGCTGGGGCTGGGGCCGCAGCGTGCTCTTGACGCGGCCGGGGCACAAGGGTAGACAAGGGCCATCCCGGTGCCGTCGCGGGGAGTCTCAACCGCAGAACAAACGCGGGCAGCGCGGGGACCGTCATGATGAACCGCGGCGGAGCAGCGGAGTGAGGTGTGAGCGATGACCGGATTAGTTGCCCTCCGCTTCGTGGCCCTCGGCTGGGCAGGCTTCATCGCCGCGGAGGCAGGGATTGAGGACGAATGGGCATACTACTTCGGCGTCTTCGTGATTGTGCTGGCCCAGTGCGCCGGGGTACCACTTCCCGCCGTGGCCGTGCTGCTTGGGGCCTACGCCTCGGCGCGCCACGGAGATCTGAACCTTGCTGCCGTTATCGCGGTCGGCAGCCTGGGCGCCATGCTCGGGAGCACGATTGGCTACGTACTTGGCCGGGTGGGCGGCCGTCCGTTGATGATGCGGCTTGCACACCGATTCCACGCCGACGAGAATCGCATCGTCCAGCTGGAGTCGTTCTTCGAACGGCACGGCGGCACAGCCTTGTTCTTCGGCCGCTGGGTCATTGTCGTCCGGCTCTGGGGCGCCATTGCCGCGGGGGCTGCCAAAATGCCGTGGCCCAAGTTCCTGCTGTGGACCATCACAGGGTCCATCGCCTGGGTCGCGAGCCTCAGCGTTCTCGCCTATCTGGCCGGGGCGCTGGCCCATGCCATCGGTGACGCCCTCGACATCGGCGGCTGGGTGCTGGTCCCCATCGTCGTGCTTGGCCTGGTGATCGTCTGGCGCCGTCGCAGGCGCCGGAAGCTCAAGTCGGCGCAAGAGGCAGGGGACGGCATACCCGACGCCGAATGATGCCGGCAACCGTCTCGCCCGGGATCAACCCCTGCCCCGGCCCGTGCCTGCCATGGGGAGTAGGAACTCGGACTTAGTCCCCCGCTCTGAGGCTTCCTGCCGTGATTGTGGCGAGGTCGCCACGGAACATTTCGGGTAAACCAGCCGGGCCGCACGATCGTATAGGGGTTGCCGCTGGCACGGACAAGCCGCTCGCTTCGCAGCTTCCACTGGGCGTAGGCGACGCCGGGCCGGGTGGTGCCGATGGCGGTCATGAGCGCGACACGTGTCCGGCGGCCGCCCAGTGCGCGGAGGACGTTGGTGACGCCGGTGTAGTCGTTGTCCCGCACGTCCCGTTCCCTGGTAGCACCGACGATCAGAACAGTGGAGGGACGCTGGCTCATTTATTCTCCTTGACTGCGTCCGCTGGGGTTTCGCGCTGGGTAGCGGCCCAGCTGGCCAGGACTTTCAGCGCATCTTCCGACGGCGACCCGGGGTCGGCCGTGTACACGTTGATGCGCAGTCCCGGGTCTGCAGGGAGTTCCAGGGCCTCGAAGCTCAAGTCCAGGTCCCCGACGATCGGGTGGTGGAGCCGCTTCCGGCCGGTCCGGTGGTACTTCACATCGTGCCGGGCCCACCGGGTGCGGAACTCCTCGCTGCGGGTTGAGAGTTCACCGATCAGGTCCGTGAGGTCTCTGTCGTAGGGGTTTTTTCCGGCGGTGGACCGCAGGACGGCGACGATGTCGTCCGCGCTGCGTTCCCAGTCGGCGAAGAACTCCCGCGCTCTCGGATTCAGGAAGGTGAACCGTGCGCTGTTCGGCGGGGTGGTTTGTTCTGCCATCAGGTCCAGGTAGAGGGCCCGGCCGAGTTCGTTGGAGGCCAGGACATCGCCGCGGTCGTTACGGACCCAGGCCGGGGCCGCGGTGATCGCGTCGATAACGCGCTGCACGCTTGGCCGCACCGTCTGCGGGCTGCGCTTGCGCCGCACGCGAGGGGACGCGGTGGCGGCACGGGCGAGGTCGAAAAGGTGGGCCGTTTCGGCGTCGTCGAGCTTCAGGGCCCGGGCGAGCGCCTCGATGACGCTGTCTGAGGCACCGGAGAGGTTTCCTCGCTCCAGCCGGACATAGTAGTCAACGCTCATCCCCGCGAGCATCGCGACTTCTTCACGGCGCAGGCCGGTGACCCGGCGGTTGCCGCCATAGAGGGGCAGTCCCGCCTCCTCAGGCGTGATTCTGGCTCGGCGGGAGGTCAGGAACTTCCGCACGTCGTCGCTGTGTGTCATGGCATCCACGCTACGCGGCGGCTGATGCTCGAGGGAGGGACCGGCAGTACCCGGAACGACAGTGACTCCCGGCCGCCAAGTAATCACGGTTGCATTGAAAGCATGAAACCTGCACCCGCAACGGCTGCCCATCCGGCAGCGATCCTGGCGATCATCCTCGCCAGCTACTTCATGATCCTGCTGGACAACTCGGTCATTTTCACCGCGCTGCCGAGCGTGCAGGCAGATCTGCAGCTGAGCACCGGTGAGCTGTCCTGGGTTCAGGATGCCTACACGCTGGTTTTCGGCGGCCTGCTCCTCCTCGGCGCCCGGGCGGGTGACCTGCTGGGCCGGCGCCGCGTGTTCGTGTTCGGTCTGGTGGTGTTCTCGCTCTCGTCCCTGCTGATCGGACTGGCCCCGGCGGGTTGGTGGGCGATTTCCGGCAGGGCGGTCCAGGGTATCGGAGCCGCGATCGTCGCACCCGCCTCGCTGTCCCTGCTCACCGCGAGCTTCCCGGAAGGCAGCGAACGCACCCGCGCCGTCGCCTTGTATGGCGCGACCGCAGGCATCGGCGCCAGCCTCGGTCTGGTCATCGGCGGGGCGCTGGCCCGCTGGATCTCCTGGCGGGCCGGATTCTTCGTCAACGTGCCCATCGGTGCGGCGATGATCGCCCTCGCACCCCGGTTCCTGCCCGAAACGGGACGCGCCCGCGGACGCTTCGACGTATTCGGGGCCCTTAGCGCCACCCTCGGCGTCGGTGCCCTCTTGTTCGGGATCATCAACACCGCCGACGCCGGCTGGAACTCGCCGGTCACGCTCACAGCCGTCAGCGCCGGCGCCGTGCTCCTGATCGTGATCGTGCTGATCGAACGCAGGGCCGCCCAGCCCATCATGCCGCTGCGCCTGTTCAGGAGCCGCCGCCGCACCGGCGCCTACGTGGCGCGCTTCCTCTACCTGGGCGCTATGATCGGGTTCTTTTTCTTCACCACCCAGTTCATGCAGGAAGTGCTCGGCTTCGACCCGCTGCAGGCCGGGCTCGGGTTCCTGCCCATGACCGCCGTGAACTTCGCCGTCGCGATGAGCATCCCGAGACTCATCAGGCAGATGCCCGGCTCGGTAGCCCTCTTGACCGGGATCCTGATGACCCTCGCCGGGATGTTCTGGCTGAGCCGCGTCGGGGTCGATTCCGGGTACTGGACGGGCGTCGCACTGCCGATGGTCCTCATCGGCGCCGGCCAGGGGTTCGCCTTCGCGCCCCTGACCTCGTTCGGCATCAGCGGCGCCCCCGCTGCCGACGCCGGCGCCGCGTCGGGCCTGGTCAACACCTTCCACCAGGTGGGCACCTGCCTGGGGCTCGGCATAGCGGTCGCCGCCGCAGCTGCCGTCCCCTCCGGGCCGGCCACGGCGCACCTGGCCGCGCAGGTCAGCGCCGCGCTCACGACCGGCAGCATCCTCCTGCTCCTGGCCCTGGCGGTCGCCGCGGCACTCATCCTGCCCGCGGAAATGGCCGAGCGCCGCACCAGGACTTTACCCGCGGCGCGGCCCGTGGCCCTGGCCGGGACCACCCGCTGAAGCACCCACCCCGCACTCCATGGGGGTACTGACATGCACTCCCTAGAGGTCCGTGACCGGTGTTGACTGAAAAACACCAGACAAAGTAGTTAGGAATCCCAACATGCGAGCAACACTGATGTACGGCGCCGGCGACGTCCGCGTCGAAACCGTCCCCCACCCCACCATCCAGGAGCCCACCGACGCAATAGTCCGCATCGTCGCCGGCTGCATCTGCGGCAGCGACCTGTGGCCCTACGCCTCCAGGCCGGAGTCCGCTGAAGGATCCCGCATGGGCCACGAATTCGTCGGCATCGTCGAAGAACTCGGTCCCGAGGTGACCGGCCTGGCGATCGGTGACTTCGTCATCGCACCATTTGTCGCCTCCGACGGCACCTGCGACTTCTGCCAGGAAGGCCTGCAGACCTCCTGCCGCCACGGTGCGCGCTGGGGCGGCCACGGCGACGGCGGCCAGGGCGAATTCGCCCGGGTCCCCCAGGCAGCGGGCACCCTCGTCGTCGTCCCCGCCGGCTTCGATGAGAAGCTGATCCCGTCGCTGCTGAGCCTGTCCGATGTCATGTCGACCGGATACCACGCGGCCAAGAAGGCAGACATCAAACCCGGCCAGAGCGTCACCGTGATCGGCGACGGTGCAGTCGGCCTCTCCGCCGTTCTCTCCGCCAAACTCATGGGCGCCTCGCGCATCATCCTCATGGGCCGGCACCGGGCCCGCACCGAACTCGGCCGCGAATTCGGTGCCACCGACGTCGTCGCCGAACGCGGAGAAGAGGGCATCGCCAGGGTCAAGGAACTCACCAACGGCGACGGAACCCACGCCGTCCTCGAAGCCGTCGGGCTCAAGCCGGCAATCGAGATGGCCATCGGCGTAGTCCGCGACGGCGGCGTCATCAGCCGCGTCGGCGCGCCGCAGTTCGCCGACGTTCCGCTCGGATTCCCCGAATTCATGCGCAACATCACCCTCACCGGAGGCGTCGCACCCGCTCGCGCGTACATCGAGGAACTGCTGCCACTCGTGCTCAACGGAACCATCGAGCCGGGCAAGGTCTTCGACCGCACCATCGGCATGGACGACGTTCCTGCCGGCTACCGGGCCATGGCCGACCGCGAAGCGCTCAAAGTACTCATCCACCCGTAACGACAGGATCAGGATCGCATGGACATCACACTCAACAACGGCGTCATCATGCCCGCCCTCGGGATCGGCGTCTTCCAAAGCCCCCCGGAGCAGACGACGGCGGCCGTCGAGGCCGCACTGGCCACCGGTTACCGGCACATCGACACCGCCGCCGCGTACGGCAACGAGCGGGAGGTCGGCGAAGGCGTCCGCCGTTCCGGCGTCGATCGTTCGGAGGTGTTCATCGAGACCAAGGTCTGGGTGAGCGACTACGGCCACGACGAGACGCTGCACGCCTGGGAGAAGGCGGTCGCCAAACTCGGCGTCGATCATCTCGACCTGCTTATCCTGCACCAGCCTGCACCCGACAGGTTCGAGAAAACCATCGCCGCTTATCAGGCGCTGGAGACCCTGCTTGCCGACGGGCGGGTGCGGGCGATCGGTGTCAGCAACTTCATGCCGCACCACCTGAAGCAGCTGCTGGCCTCGACCGACGTCGTCCCAGCCGTGAACCAGATCGAATTACACCCCTACTTCACCCAGCCGGACGTCCAGGCTGCCGACGCCGGACACGGGATCCTCACGCAGGCATGGTCACCGATCGGCGGCATCACCTTCTACCCCGGTTGGGGCGAGGACCGCAGGAACGTCATGGATGACCCGACAATCGCCGCCATCGCGCACGCCCACGGCAAGAGCCCCGCCCAGGTCATGCTCCGGTGGCACCTGCAGCAGGGACGCTCAGCCATCCCGAAATCAACCAATCCGGCACGCATCGCCGAAAACTTCGATGTCTTCGACTTCGAACTCAGCGCCGACCAACTCGCCGGCATCGACGCGCTCGACACCGGCGTGCGCAACGGACCCGACCCCGACGAGGCCCGGCCGGAGCGCTTCTCGATGGTCATCCCCGAAGCCTAAGACTAGAGAAAGGAATCAGCATGGAATACCGTTCCCTTGGCCGCACCGGCGTCAAGGTCAGTCCCTTATGCCTGGGTGCGATGATGTTCGGCCCCTGGGGCAACGAGGACCGCGCCGACGCTCACCGCATCATCCACCGGGCCCTCGACGCCGGCATCAACTTCATCGACACCGCCGACGTCTACTCAGGCGGGGCCTCCGAGGAGATCGTCGGGCAGGCGCTGCAGGGCCGGCGCGACGACGTCTTCCTCGCCACGAAGTTCTTCATGCCCATGAGTGACGACCCGAACCAGCGCGGTGGATCCCGCCGCTGGATCATCCGCGCGGTCGAGAACTCCCTGCGCCGCTTGAACACCGACTACATCGACCTCTATCAGGTCCACCGGCCCGACCCCGACACCGACGTGGAGGAGACCCTCGGCGCCCTGGACCGCATCGACCAGCTCGTCGCCCCCGGGGTGACGGTCAACCCCGACGACAACAGCTACGGCGCGCACGAACTGACGCCAACGGCACGACGACGGTGACAGACGCGAGCGCCACGGCCCGGCAGGAGCTTCACACCGCGAACAACCGACCACTTCCAAGTCCAAACCGAAAGAAGGAACATCATGACTGACCAACCCAAGCAGCTCGGAGGCGGCCGAAAGATGTTCGGCGACTTCGCCCCGAAGCTGGCCGAGCTCACCGACGACATGCTCTTCGAGGACGTCTGGAACCGGCCCGAACTCTCCGCCAGGGACCGCAGCCTTATCACCGTGGCAGTGCTCACCGCTGGCGGCAATACCGAGCAGCTGGGTTCCCATCTCGGCCGCGCCCTCGAAAATGGGCTCACCCAAGAGGAGCTCAAAGAAGCCATCACCCATGTCACGCTCTACGCCGGCTGGCCCAAGGGCATGTCCGCGATGGGCGTCGCCAAGCAGCTCTTCACAGACAACAAGTAAGGAAGACCATGAATATCGAACCCACTGTGCCGACCGCCAAGAACCCGTCGGCCCAATTCGTCGGCGACGTGTGGCTGGATCCGATCGCTCTTCCCCACGAGAGCGACCAGACGATGGTTGTAGCCACAGTCCGCTTCGCGCCCGGGGCACGTACCGCTTGGCACTCCCACCAGCACGGCCAGTACCTGCGCGTCACCCAAGGTGTAGGCCGTTTCGGTACCCGGGACGGAAAAATCATCGAAGTCCACCCAGGCCAGACGCTCTACACCCCGCCCGGTGAGGAACACTGGCACGCCGCCGCCCCCGGCTGCTTCATGGAACACATCGCCATGCTCCAAAACGGTGAAGACCCCTCCAAGACCACCACGTGGAACGAACACATCACAGACGACGAGTACGACGGCCGCTAACCAGTCGGGTTCAACGCTTCCTGCCCCCAACGCCCGGCACGGACGCGACTTGTTTCATCCACGCCGCGATCTGGCGTTCGTCGATGTCGTCCAGGGACTCGAGCTCCACACCCCGCGTCGACTTGCCCATCCCCACTGGTGTCACCGGCGGTACAGGCTCGAGCGCCGCCCCATTGATAAACATGAGCTTGACATGCCCAGCAAAGCCGCCGCAGCTGAAGCACCACCCGTCGCCGACGCCGTAGTACGACATGCCCCACTTCACGGAGCGCCGGAGATCGGGCAGCGTCTTTGCCGCCAGCGCATCGACCGTTTCGGCAATGCCGCGCTGCGGCTGCGGCAGGCTGGCGATATATGCGAAGACCGGCTTGTCCCCGATCGCCGCTTTCGCGGGGCTGGCCCTGCCGGTCATGGCTTCCGGCAGCGTAGTGGCGGCGTCGGCATGTGCCGCTGCGCGCGTGGCCGGCTTTTCGGCTTCCCTCTTACCGATCTCCCCACTGGTCATGGAGAGCATTATTCCTCACGCAGCGCGAGAAGCAGCTAGCTAGTTTCTCCGATCCAAATTGCCACCAAACCTCGATGTCCAGGCATGTCATGACCTAGAAGTTGGGGGCTCCGGGCTCTGCGAGTGGGTGCTCGCGCTGGATTTGGGCGACCTTCGGATCGTTCTCGTCGGCGCCGTAGTCAGAGCTGCGGGTGATGTCCTTCCCATCGGAGAGCTTCATGGCGTGGAAGAGCAAGGAGAGTCCTGCGGCGACGATGAGGTTTATCGCAAATGCAACGACAGCGATGTAGAGCTGTATGTCCGTGCCTGGGATGGCTGCGATGGAGCCGCCAAAGTTTGCTTTCGTAACGGGATTGACCACGTTGTAAGCGGCGATGGTGCCGTAGATGATGCCGGCTGCCCACCCGCCAAAGAGGGCCCACCGGTGGAACCAGCGGGTGTAGAGCCCGGCCACGATGGCCGGGAAGGTCTGCAAGATCCAGATACCGCCGAGGAGCTGCATGTTGATTGCTGCCGACTGGTCCATGGCAATGACGAATACCAGTGCACCGAATTTCACCACGAGCGATGCGATCTTGGAGACGTGGGCTTCCTGCCGGGGCGTGGCGTCGGGCTTGATGCCCGGGATGTGCCGGCGGCCTGTGGACCGTGTGTCGCACCGGTCTTTGCCAACAGGATAGACACTGCATTTATTGTCCGACAGGGCAAAGGCGCGCCCGCCTCTGACCGGGCGCACGCACGCCCGCGCACCACAGGGGTGCACCGAGTCGTCCTACTCGCTGGGGGAAGTGTCTGTTGTCAGGCCCCGGGTATCCGGCAATTCGCTGTCTCGGTCCTCGGCCGGGCCGGGCGCTCTGGCCACATCGTCTGTGCCGCCGGGCGGCTTGCCATGGCCCGCTTCCCGGGCTTCGCCCTGCTCTCCGGGACCGGGGCGTTCAGTAGCCGTTGTTCCCTCATCGTCCCTCGGGTCCCGCGGGATGTGACGGGTTCCGTCCCGTTCGCCGTCACGCACGCCTTCGCCCGGCCCGTTCGGTTCGTTGCTCATAGCATTTTCCAGCTCCTTTGGCAGGCAACCTCTCTCTCACGCTAACAACTGATCGCAGGGAAGGTAAGGGGACGGCGCCACGACGCGGCCGCCCGGGCTGAGTCAGTGCCCGCCGCCGGGTGGGCGTCAAGCACGAAGGTCGGCGCCTCCCGGGGTGGAAGCAGGAACGGCTTCCACCTTGGTCTGACAGGCCACTGCGGGCGCGTGATGAGGGCGCACACAGGCCGTCGCCCAAGAGGTATTGCGCGCTAGTAAGCATGCTGATTAGATCGTGTTTACGGCCGCATTCCACGACCGGAATACCGAAAGGACTGACAGACATGGGAATTCTTGGATTTCTCCTTCTCGGACTCATCGCGGGAGCCATTGCCAAGGCGATCCTGCCCGGCCGGCAGGGAGGCGGCTGGATTATCACCCTCGTTTTGGGCGTCGTGGGGGCAATCCTCGGCGGCTGGATCGGCTCCCTGATCTTCGGTGGAGGCCTTGGCGACTTCTTCGATCTGCGAACCTGGCTTCTCTCGATCCTCGGCGCCGTCATAGTGCTGCTGATCTTCGGCGCGGTAGCCGGCCGCAGAAGCCGGGTATAGCGGCCATCAGGCCAAAGTCTGCCCGAAGCGGCATTATAGGAAATTGCTAGAGTCCTGCGGGCAGAATCAGAATTTGGCACGGCATGGTGCCCGCGGCCGCACCCGGCGAATCCCGACACCAAAGGAGCCTGGCGAGTGCACCGTGAAATTGCCCTGGCATTGCAGTCAACGGTGCATTCTCAGGCGGCCAGTCCCCCCAGTCAGATCGTCTCGGCGCGGGCGTCTCCTACGCCCGGCCAGCTCAGGGCGTTCTGCCAGGTATACGGGTGCTCCATCAAGGCGTTCCCGACCAGACGCACCAATCAAACCTATGAGATTCAAGGAAACGTCATGCTCACCACCGAACAAATTGATCGTCTGCTCAGCCAAGGCGCAAATGTTCTTTCAGGGGACGGAGAAAAGATCGGCTCCATCGGCCAGGTTTTCGTGGACAACGAAGACGGACAGCCGAGCTGGGTAACCGTCAGGACGGGAATTTTCGGAATGTCCGAATCATTCGTGCCCCTTGAAGGTGCCCGAGAAGAGGGAAATGACATCGTGGTCCCCTATAGCAAGAACCAGGTCAAGGATGCGCCGCGGATCGATGCAGATCGGGCCCTAGAGCCTGCCGAGGAAGACCGGCTCTACCAGCACTATCAACTCGGCACCGGAGGCGCCGACACCGAGGCGACTGGAGATATTGCAGATTCCACCCCCGTTCCCGGAACGGAACGCACCGGAGCCCCCGCCACCACCGGGTACGCCGGCACCGCCGACGAATCCCTTGCCCCCGCCTCTCAAGGCACCACCGCAACAGACCGCGGCGCGCCTCCTGCCGCCACCGATGACGCCCCGGCCCCAGACGCACAAGGCACCACCGCGCGCGCCGCAGAGGACACCACCGGAACTGGCCGCAGCGCCCCAGCTCCCGCCACCGGCACTCCCGGATACGACACCACCGCCCCCGCCGCCCAGGACGCCACCGGAACTGGCCGCAGCGCCCCAGCTCCCGCCACCGGCATCCCCGGATACGACACCCCCACCCCCGCCGCCGGCACCGGCAGCGGCACCGGCACCGGCACTGGATCCGACACCACTGCCCCTTCCACCGACGACGCCCTGGAACAGTCCCAGCCGCGCACGGACGGGGGCGCCGAGCAGCCGCGCACGGACGGGGGCGCCGAGCAGCCGGGCACCGGCCGAGCGCGCCTGCGCAAATACGTCACCACGGAATACGTAACCAGGACGGTTCCGGTGCAGCGCGAGGAAGTACGCATCGAGCGGGAACCGATTGCGGAGGAAAACCGAGGCGAGGTAGCGGATCGTGCGGACGATGAGAACGAAGTCATCCTCCACGAGGAACGAATCATCGTCACCAAGGAGACCGTTCCGGTCGAACGGGTCCACATCGGCACGGAAACGGTCACCGAAGACGTGACCATCAAGGAGAAAGTCCGCAAAGAACACATCGATACCGAAGGATCCGAGGAGAGCCGCGGCTAAACCTTAGAACCAGAAAATGCCCCGGCAGCGCCGGTCGCCCGCCCGGGGAGCACCCGGTGGGCCGTCGGCAGCTGGGCCCGAAACAGATCGCGCGCAGAGGCGGACCCCCTCGCGTGCTCTGAGGAATCGGGCTAGCCTGACGCGCATGGCACAGTCAGCCTCGCCCGCACGCGCGTGGATCGGGACGATCGCCTTCCTCTTCCTCGCGCCCGGCGTCGTCGCGGGCCTCATCCCGTGGCTCATTTCCGACTGGCGGTGGTTCGATTGGGGCGGCGCGGCCTGGGTCGTCGTGCCGATCGCCTGGATCGCGATCGCTGTCGGGGTGGCTTTCCTCCTGCACGCCTTCGCGCTGTTCGCCCTGCACCGCGGAACGCCCGCTCCGGTCGCCCCGACCGAGACGCTGGTCGTGACGGGGGTCTACCATTTCGTGCGCAATCCGATGTACCTTGCGGTGCTCACGATCATCCTCGGCCAGGCGCTGCTGTTCGGCAGCTGGTGGCTCGTGCTCTACGCCGCGACCGTCCTCGCCGCGGTCGTCGCATTCGTGAAGGGCTACGAGGAGCCGACCCTCATTAGCACCTACGGCGAGCAGTATCTCGACTACCGGCGCAACGTTCCGGGGTGGTGGCCGCGGCTCAGGCCGCCAGCGCCCAAATCAGAACATGGGTAGCTCGTCCCCGGGACTCCGCTCCCGGAGTGCCCACCGGACGCTACGTCCGGAACGGCGGGAAGGCGAAGATCCCTGCGGGGTCTGCCGCCGATCGAATAGCGGAGAGACGGGCCGCGTGGTCGCCAAAATACGCGGGGCCGGGGTCAGCGATGCTGGAATCGAAATAGTTGAAATACGCCCTGGTATCCCAAAACGGTTTCATTGCGTCCCGCGAGTCCCTAACGAAAGTATCGAACGGGGCCGGGTCCACGCCGTCGTCGAAAGTGGCAGTGTACTGGACGGTGGCGAACGCCTTCCGGTGGCCGAATCCGGTCGAGGCGTCCTCGACGTCAGTGACGGCTCCGCCCAGGGCGTCCAGGGACACCGCTGTTTCGCGGGCACCCTCCAACTGCTGGCCCAGGACACATCGGTCGACCAGCCTGAAGGCGCCGGTCACGTCCAACAGGTCGTAGGGCACATGTGACGTCGCACTGAAGGCTTCACGCTGCAAGGACCCGCCTGGGCCGGTGGTGCATTGCCCGACGGGGAGACCACTGCACCCCGCGTAGCCGAACATAACGCTGAGGTAGCTTCGGTCGGGCTGCACACTTTTGACCACGGGCAGCACTCCCGCTGTGTTATGAAGGCCGGCAAGCTGCCCGTCGAATTCCGATGAGGGTCCGGTCCACGTCGCCGTCAATTGGATAGTGGGACTCTTGTGGCGGGTTCCGCTGAGCAGTTTAAGGGTGGACCACAGCCGCGGATCGGCGTTCGGAGCCCACTTCTGCCAGGCCAGGATTACCGGTACAGCGTCACTGAATGACCATTGAAGGTAGGCCGTGCAGATGGTGGGAGCAGGCACCGTTTGGAAAGTCAGGGACGTCACCACCCCGACCTGTCCCCCACCTCCGCGACATGCCCAGAGCAGGTCGGCGTTCTCTCGGGCATTGGCGGCCACAACTTCGCCCTTGGCGGTGACGATTTCGGCAGACTGAAGAGCATCCGAGGTCAAGCCATAAGCCCTCGTCAGAACGCCCACGCCCCCGCCCAGCGTCAGGCCGGTAATGCCAACCGTCGGGCAGGACCCGCCGGCGAGGGCCCTGCCCGTCCGGCCCACCGCTTCGTAGACTCGAATGAGGGAGGCCCCCGGCCCCACCGTGACAGTACCGTCAGCGTTTACCGTGATGCCCGACAGATTCCGAACATCGATGACCAATGAGGGCGCGAGCCCCGCCGCTGGAGCATCCCCGGACGAGTAGCCGGAGTAGCTGTGGCCCCCAGAGCGAACCGCAACAGGCACGCCTGCCTCGGCAGCAAAGCGGACTGCAACGGAAACGTCTTGGGACGAGGCAGCCGAGAGAACCGCCAAAGGCTGCGAGGCGTCGAAGCGCGGGTTCTCCACCAACTTCACCTGGTTATAGGCACCCCCTCCAGGAAGCGCCAGCTGGCCCGTTATGCGTGACGCCAGCCCCTTCCAGTCCGGCGCCGCTGATGTAGGCCCCGCTGTTGCCGGCGCCGCCTCCGTACTGGCCGATTCGCCGGGCACCGGCGCTTGGGACCGTGAGCAGGCAGCCATTCCTGCGGCCGCGACGCTGACAGCTGCAGCTGCGAGCAAGCCCCTGCGGTCAATCTGGGTCATCTCCGGAGCCTACGCTCTCGAGTGAGTTTGTGACCGTGTTGATTCTCAGGGCGCGTCGGCTCGAGGCGGCCTTCCCGTGTCCTGAAGCAATTCGATGTGCCTCTGCGCGTGCTTAATGAACTCCCGGGTTGCCGGAGACAGCGAGCCATTGACCCGGGTGATAAAGGCGAAATGCTCGTGGAACGCCGGTTCAAGCGGCAGGTGTTCTCGCCGCTGCACGAACATCTGCTCGGCGGTCGCGCAGCGGATGAGATCGTTCCTGATCAGTGGCCTGATCCCAGAAACCGCCGCCTTCATAGGGCGGTGGCCCCAGGAGGGGATCATCGACAGGGCAGCGGCTAGCTCGTCGCAGTTATCTGGCGCCGGGGTTCATCATTATCGCTACTGGACTCCCGAAGTCGGGACACCAGCTGGCCTACTTGGGTCACTGCTGACCTGATTTTCGTTGGGTTGCTGATCGTGAGGAATTGGAGCATGAGGCCGTCAAGTGCGGCGAAAATGGCCAAGGAAGCCTCACCGCTGGTGTCGAGCCCTCGTTTGCTCAAGGCTTCTTCAACAGTGCCTACATAGCTCTCGTAGAGACGCTCCACCATGGACCGGATCTGCGGATTGCGCCTCGACTCGAGGATCATCTCGAACTGGAACAACTGCAGTTCGGGTTCAGCTGAGACCGTTGCAATGAGTGAGTCGGCAAAGTCTTCGTCAAGGTCCGCGATCCCGGCCAGACCGGTTTCCTGAATTGACCTCTGCACCGCCCACTCCATGGTGGCGGCCAGCAGCCCTTCCAAAGACCCGAAGTGGTGCGTCACCAAGGCGTGATTGACACCCGCGCGCGCTGCCACGGACCGATACGTCACTCCCCTGAGGCCCTTTTCTGCGACCACGTCGATCACTGCTGATAGCAGCGCATCGCGACCATCTCCGTACGGCAGCTTGCGGGATTCCTGGCTCATACAGCGAGTCTAGCCGCGTGAGCATCGCAAAGATCACCCATTGACAGCTGAAACTATACAAACGTATAGTTTCAGCTGTGGCCCAGATCACCCAATGATCCGGCCCTCCCACGAACAGCTTCCGCCCTCGCTGCTGCGCACCGGCGCGCGACAGCAGGCTTCCCACCCTCCGCATCGGCGTCGACTTTGCACTCGTGAAGGATCCACCAATGAATCAAGAATCCAGTCAGACCACCGCACGTCCTGAAGTAGAAGATCCCATCCCGACGGCGACTTCGGCACGGTTGAGAGCGAACAAGCTCGGTGTTGTCGCCGTTGCCTTTTTTGCCATCGCGGCGGCCGCACCGATGGCCGCGGTCGTGGGCGCAAGCCCCGTCCTCTTTTCCGCCAGCGGCCCCGGAACGCCGGTGATCTACGTCATCGCCGCTCTGTTGATTGCGCTCTTTTCGGTCGGCTACCTGCGGATGAGTCAGCACATCACCAACGCCGGCGGCTTCGTGGCCTACATCGCCAAAGGCTTGGGCAACAAGTGGGCCACGGGCGGCGCGGGAATCGCGATATTGACCTATCTCAGCTTGCAGATCGGCCTATGGGCACAGTTCGGCGTGTTTGCCCAGCAGCTGGTTGAAAGCCTCACCGGCATCGGACTTCCTGTCTACGTCTGGATCCTGGCCATTCTGGCGGTAACTACCGGGCTGACGATGCGGGGCGTCGACGCGAGCCTGAAAGTGCTGGGAGTTCTCATCCTCGGCGAAACGCTGGTCATAGCGGCGTTGGTGGTATCTCTCGTAGCCCAGAAGGGCCTGGGAATCTTCACATTCGAGGGATTCACCAGCTCAAACATCTTCGGCCCCGGCCTGGGGATTTCCCTGCTTTTTGCCTTCGCGTGCTTCACCAGTTTCGAAGCAACCGTTGTTTTTGCCGAGGAGGCGAAAAATCCTCGACGCACGATTCCGCGCGCAGCCTACCTCGTCATCGCGTTCATCGGCGTTTTCTACGCAGTTTCCACGTGGGCCATCAGCGGCGCCATCGGAATCGACAATATCCAGGCGGCCGCTGCGGAAAACCCCTCGGGAATGATTTTCGATTTGGCGGAAGCCAGTGCCGGGTCATGGCTCAGCGTCGCCATGCAAGTACTCGTGGTCACAAGCTTCATCGCGATGCTCCTCGGCCTGTCCAACATGTTCTCGCGCTACCTGTTTGCGCTCGGACGGGCCGGCGCACTCCCCGCCAAACTCTCCTCAGTCTCCAAGACCGGCGCCCCGGCTACTGCAGGCCTTGTGAACGGGCTCGTCGTCCTAGTCATCATCAGCGCCTTCCTCCTGGCCGGCGCGGACCCCATTACCACCGTGTTCGCGTGGTTCGTAGCTTTGGGCACGGCCGGATTCATCGCAATTCTGTTGGTGACCTCCGCCGCGATCCTCGTTTATTTCGCCAGAACGGGCAACCGCGACAACCTCTGGGTGACCGTAATCGCTCCCGCGCTGTCCTTGATTGCCTTCATCATGGTCGGTTACCTGACGCTGGATAACTACGACGTCCTGCTTGGCGGCGCCGGCGGCGTCGCTCGCTGGCTGCTCATCGGCATCCCTCTTTTCTTCGCGGCCGGGCTGGTACGGGGCAATCAAAAGCCCGCCATCAACTACGCAGCAGAAATCCTGTGATCCACTTCCGATTCGCCATACCGAAGGCACCCCTGTGCCCGATGAAAGGAACCAACTCATGACGTCCACAGAGATCCAGGACTACATTCCTGAAGACGAATGGCCCCCCGTCTCAGCCATGCTGGACGGATTCGGAGACCAGACCCTGCCTGCCTCTTCTGCCTTGTCCAACACAGCCCTGAACATTACGGCACCCGAGGGCTCCATCACCGAATACGCCTTCAAGGACGCGTCCTCCCTTGTCTGGTCCGGCCCCTCAGGAAGTGGAACAGCAATCTACAAGGCAATCGAAGCCCGTCCTGGCGTCTTCATCATCGACTTCGCCCGCGGCGAGGGCAGCGACGCCGAAAACGTCACCATCATTTTCGACCGCAACACCGGCGCAGTCACCAGCGGACTCTCCTCCTTCGTCACCTTGGACGGCAGGGTCCGGAGCACCACGGCATTCACACGCTCAAACGCCGACGGTTCGACAACCGTGCACGAGAGGTCCTCCGGCCTGGTCGGGAAGCGGATTTTTTACCGCTACAGCGATGTTGAGAGTTACGAGCACATCTACCTGAACCCGGGTACGTTCACGTGGAACTGCGTCCGCGGCGGCGAGGCCGGACTCGCAGATACGGACCGCTGCATGACCTGGGCCGTAGCCGAAGACCTTTACATCTTCTTCTGGACCGAGAAAGTCATGACCGTTGAAGCCGTGCTGCTCGTGGATCTCCGAGAACAGCGTTCGATCGGGCGGATGTTCGGCTGGGACGACCCCGCGGCCGTGCCTGTCATCCTGCCGTTCAACTCACGGCTCAGCGTACTGAACACCACCGAATACCCGCAGGACACCCACAAACACTAACCGCCTACGGTTGACCGCCGAGCCGGTCCCAACACCAAACTCAAGGAGCAACCCCATGTCCCAGATCTTCCACGCCCAGCACACCGACGCAGCCTTCGAACCCTTCGAGCTCGGGAGAGTGCAATGGCTTCGCCGCCCGGGCGACAACGGTAACGACGCGCTGAGCTCCGGTATCTGGAAAGTCACTCCCGAGCAGTCGCCCGAACCTTTCGACCTGCCCATCGACCACGACGAAACCATCTACATCGTCTCCGGACACCTGCGCATCGAAGTCAAGGGCGCCGACACCTTCGACCTCACAGCCGGGTCCATGGCCTCCCTCTCCAAGGGAGCGATGACCCGCTGGACCGTCCTGGAACCCACCGTCGAATTCTTCGTCTACAGCTAAGGGAGAATCGCCTTGGAAACCTCCGATGTCATCATCGTCGGCGCCGGGTTCGCCGGCCTCACCGCCGCCCGTGAACTCTCCCGTCGCGGCCACTCCACCACCCTGCTCGAGGCCCGGGACCGCATCGCGGGGCGCACCCACCTCGACGAACGGCTGGGCCGCAACCTCGAACTTGGCGGCACCTGGGTGCATTGGACCCAGCCTTACGTCTGGGCGGAAATGGGACGCTACGGGATCAGCCCCGTCCCCGGTCCGGAATTCACCAAGGCCTTCTGGACCGCCAACGGCCAGCTCCACGAAGGCAGCGCGGACAGTCTGCTGGAACTGCTCGATGCCCCGAACCAGGCCCTCCTGGCAGACTCGCGCCACTTTTTCCCGCTTCCTTTCTCTCCGCTGTCCAGCCCCGAAGTCGCGGAGATCGACGGCATTACGCTTTCCGAGGCCATCGACCGGCTCGACCTGCCCGACGAGCAGCGCCAGCTCCTCCGCTCCTTCTGGACACTGAACTTCAACGGCAGGCTCGACCAGGCCGCCTACACGCAGGCCCTGCGCTGGTGCGCCGTCGCCACCGGTTCGTGGCAGATCATGTTCGAAGCCTGCGCCAGCTTCAAGATCGACGGCGGCACCCGCCGCCTCGCTGAGGCCATCCTTGCCGACTCCACGGCCGAGCTGCGGCTGAACCAGCACGTAGTCTCCATCGCCCAGGACAGCACAGGTGTCCTCGTCCAGACCGCCGACGGCCACCAGTACGCGGCCCGGCAAATCATCCTCGCCCTGCCCCTGAGTGTGCTGAACGGCTTGGACATCCAGCCCGCTCTTTCCCCCGCCAAACTGGCAGCGGCAGCCAGGGGCCAGGCCGGGCGCGGAGCCAAACTCTGGATCAAGGTCAAAGGCCGCCAGGAGCGGTTCGTTGCCCTCGGCCCTGAAAACGGGGCGCTGAACTTTGTACAGGCCGAATACATTGACCACGACAGCACCACCCTCGTCTGCTTTGGACCCGACGCGGGCGCCATCGACGTCGACGACCCCGTAGCTGCCCAACGTCACCTCGACTCGCTCGTACCCGGACTGGAGGTCCTCGAAATCGCCGGTCACAACTGGATCGACGACGAACACTCCAGATCCACCTGGCCGATGCACTACACGGGCTACCTCACGGGTTCCCTTGCCGAGCTCCAGAGACCCGAGGGCCGGATCCGCCTCGCCGGATCCGACTTCGCCAACGGCTGGGGGGGGTTCATCGATGGCGCGATCGAAAGCGGCCTCGACGCAGCCAGAGCCGTAGCGGATCAACTGACCGTAGAGTCCCGCGCCACCATCGGCGCCAACTGAACACGCTATTCACCCCCAGTCCCGCCCACCTCAGCAGGATTCCCTTGACCACTAGTGGAGAAGAAACCATGGAAACCTACGACGCCCTTCTCGCCTCGATCACCCCGACGTCCGGCCCGACCCGGACCATCCTGGACCCGGCCACCGGCACCGCGGTCGGCGAGGCGCCGGTCCACACCGTCGCGGACCTCGAGAACGCCATCGCCGCCGCCACTGCCGCGCAGCCGGCCTGGGCCGCGCTGGGCCACGACGCCCGGTCCGCGGCGCTGCTCAGGGCCGCCGACGCCGTCGAACGCTCCGCCGAGGAACTCGCCCGGCTGCTCTCCCGCGAGCAGGGCAAGCCGCTCAACGGCCCCAACGCCCGCTTCGAGGTCGGCGCCTGCGCCGCCTGGCTCCGCACGGCCGCCGCCACGCCCCTGGACCCGGAAACCCTGGTGGACGACGGCGAGACCCGCGCCGAACTGCACTACCGGCCCATCGGCGTCGTCGGCGCGATCGGCCCCTGGAACTGGCCCATGATGATCACCGTCTGGCAGCTCGCCCCCGCCCTGCGGATGGGCAACGCCGTGGTGGTCAAACCCTCCGAATACACCCCGCTCTCCGTCCTGGCCCTCGTCGAAATCCTCAACCAGGAACTCCCCGACGGCCTCCTGACCGCCGTCTCCGGCGGCCGCGAGGTCGGCGCCCGGCTGGCCGAACACCCCGGCATCGGCAAGGTCATGTTCACCGGCTCCACCGCCACCGGCAAGGCCATCATCAAATCCTCCGCCGACACCGTCAAGCGCCTCACCCTGGAGCTCGGCGGCAACGACGCCGGCATCGTCCTGCCCGACGCCGACCCCAAGACGATCGCCGAGGGCCTGTTCTGGGGCGCGTTCATCAACACCGGCCAGACCTGCGCGGCCCTCAAACGCCTCTACGTCCACGAGGACATCTACGACGCCGTCTGCGAAGAACTCACCACAGTCGCCGCCGCGATGCCGATGGGCAACGGCCTGGACGAGGCCAACGTCCTCGGCCCGCTGCAGAACCGGGCCCAGTACGACATCGTCGCAGGGCTCGTGGACGCCGCCCGGGACTCCGGCGCCCGGATCCTGACCGGCGGCAACCCGGAGCAGGACCGGCCAGGCCACTTCTACCCCACCACCCTCGTCGCCGACATCGCCAACGACAACCCGCTCGTCGCCGAGGAACAGTTCGGCCCCGCCCTGCCCATCATCCGCTACACCACCGTGGACGAGGCCGTCGCCCTGGCCAACGGGCTCGACGTCGGGCTCGGCGCCTCCGTCTGGTCCTCCGACCCCGCAGCAGCCCGCAAGGTCGCCGCCCGGCTCGAGGCCGGGACCGTCTGGATCAACAAACACGGCGCCGTGGACCCGCGCATCCCCTTCGGCGGAGCCAAGCAGTCCGGCTACGGCCTGGAATTCGGCACCGAAGGCCTCAAAGCCCTCGGCATCCCCCAGGTCATCAACGGCTGACGCTCCCCCGGGGGCCGGTTCTGAGGTGAGCGCTTTGTAAACCCGGTTGGGGCCGGATGGTGTGAGTAGATATGATCCCGAATCATGAGCGCAACGCCGAGCACCACTGGAACTGTCCGGGCTATCTTCCTTGACGTGGACGGCACCTACGCGGACTACGGCGTAGTCCCCGAGGGGCACGCGCGCGCCGTACGGGCGGCGCGGACGGCCGGACACCGGGTCTTTCTGTGCACCGGGCGTCCTGTGGCCATGTTGCCCGAGAGTATCCTCGCCGCAGGTTTTGATGGCCTCGTGGCCAGCGCCGGCGCCTATGTGAAGGCCGCGGGCACCGTGCTCGTTGACCGGCGCTTCCCGGCAGACCTCGCGGCCAGGGCGGTCAGGGCGCTCGACGCCCACGACGCAGTGTATATCCTGGAGGCGCAGGAGGCTCTGCATGCTCCCCCGGCGGCATTGGAACGTTTGCGGGCCATCCTTGACGCCCACTTCAGTCAATCACCAGAAGGCCCTGTGGGCGCTGCGGACATCTTCGACGCGGTGCGCTCCACATTGGACAGTGCCGCCGTGCAGTTTGCCAAGATTTCCGTGTTTGACTCCCCCGTTTCCATGGAGCACCTGGTCCAGGAGATCGGTGGCGACATTGCCGTGGTCGCCAATTCAGTGGCCGACGAGGGCCGGCACGCGGGGGAACTGTACCAACAGGGGATCAGCAAGGCTGATGGTGTTGCGGCCGTCATCGCCCATCTGGGCATCGCCCGCGAGGACACGATCGCGGTGGGCGACGGAGCCAACGACCTGGAGATGATCGCCTACGCGGGCGTCGGAGTCGCCATCGAAGGGTCCGCCCCCGAGCTTGTGGCGATCGCGGACCGCACCGCTGCGCGCCCGCGGGAGGAAGGCCTCCTCGCCGCTTTCGCCGAGCTCGGCCTCATCTGATTCGGCGGGTAGCAAAAGAGAAATTTTCACATGGCCGCAGTCATGTGGAGCCCTGGCAGCAGCTCCGGGTGGGCCGGGACGAAGAGCGCGAACACGATCAATGAGACGCCGGTGATCCGGCTGAGGGCGGGCCCGTATTTCCACATCTTCTCCAGGAAGATAACTACCGTGAGCACCGCCATCCATGCCAGGTTCATCACGCCAACAGCAATCAGCACCACCATGAGCCCCCAACAGCAGCCCACGCAATACACTCCGTGGTACATGCCGACGCGGACATCCCGCAGGCGGCCCTTGTACCCGGAAACGTGCAACAGGAATGCTACGGGCGACCGGCAGTGCCTGAGACAGAAATCCTTCAGCGGGGTCAGCTGGTAGGCGCCCGCTGCCGCGAGCACTCCAGCTCCCACCCATGGTGCGATATCCGCCCCGTCCTCAGCCAGCAGCGCAGAAAGCGCCGCGGCTGCGTAAGCAACGACTCCGAATCCGATCCACGTCAAAAGGTAACCGCCAACCAGGCCAGTTGTCCGGACGGCCCGGGCTCGGCGGCTGCGGACGGCACGGATGGACCTAAGGTACGTCGAAGTGAGCGGCGCCAGCGCCGGCAACATCATGGCCGCCATCATCAGTGTCCACACGCCCAAGAAACCCCAGAGCCCCAGTCCCATGGTCCCCGGGCCTGTGGACATGTCGGCGAGGCCTGAGAAAGTGAAATACCACGCCAGTGCGGCACACCCGATCAGCGCCGACTCGGCGGCATGGTGGCTGACTGTCAGGCCGCTTCTGCCCGGCACTTAAGCGGACCAGGCGAAGGGGGCCGAGAAAGAGTTCTTCCCTGCGTTATCCCAGGTCATCCCGAACACATCGACGCGGGCGGTACTGGATGTGCCGGCCGCCAGGGTGTCGGCCGGGAATCCGACCCCGCTGACTTTCACTCCCAGTCCTGTGGCATCAAAGGGAGACACGAAGTCCTCGACCACCATCTCGACTGCACTGCCAATACGGACCTGGTGGACACGCCCGTCGTCGGCGTAGACCATGTCCAGGGAATCCATTCCCGCCATTTCACCGATCAAGGGCGCGAGGCCCTCCATCGGTCCGCCGAGCTGGCCACCGAAGACGGCACCGAGCGCTTCGGCCTGCTCAGCCGAGGCGGCGGCGTCCATCAGAACGCCGACTTTCCAGCCCCCGTCGCTCATCAGGGCCGGTGTATCGGCTACGACGCAGACTGTCAGACCGCCGACGTCGACACCGTTTACTTCGCCGGTTTCGATGTGGAAGGCCAAGGCCACGTTGCAGCGTTCGTTGTCGGCCCGTGCGGTCTGCCCTGAAGTCGTACACGGGCAGATCATGTCGCAATTGCAATTCTCAAAATACGTGCCCTCGACATGCCACGACATTTAGGGCTCCTTTCGAAGAGGCACCCCCAAAAGAAAGTCTCCTCGCGGCCCTGAGCAGAGTCAACGGGGAGCGGCGACACCTTCAGAGGCCACCCCACGCTTCCACCGGAGGGGCGCGAAGAGCGACAACATACCCAGCGGAAAGATGCGCGTCGCGAACTTGAACACGAAGACCTGCCCGGCCGTGATTCCGGTGGTACCGAATTGTAGAGTCTAGTGCGGAACGCAGCAGCGAGCCCAAGGATTCCTCGGGCCCGCTGGTGGATTGGCGCAACGGCTATCGCCCGGTTGCCCCTGGTTTCTGCATCATCAGAGGGCGCGCGAATCGGATTCGGCTTCCTCGGCGATTTCCTTTGCTCGGACCATGGTCGCGGAGGCCGCCGTCACGAGCATGCCCTTCAAGTCGTGGTTGGCCATTTCGCGAACAGCCCGGATGAAAGTCCCTGCCGGGTTAGTAATATACCGAAGCAGGTCGCGGCTAGACCCACCCGATCTTTGCATCACAGCGGCCGCCCCCACGAAGGTCTGCTCGGCGAGCAGCCTTGACTGCTCCGGTGTGAATCCGAGCTCCGCGGCAGCCGCGGTCAGTTGCTCGGCAAAGTAGTAAAAGTAGGCAGGTCCCGTACCGGAGATGCTGCTCACGGCGTCCAATTGGTCGTCACGGACGATGACGACTTTCCCGACAGTGCTCCACACCTCACGGATCACACGGAGTTGTTCCTCACTCACTCCCCCGTGATACCCGATGCCGGTAACTCCGAAACCAACCTGGCCACCCAAGTTGGGCATGACCCGCACCGCTGTGACCGACTCGGGCAACAAGCTCGTCAGCACGTGGAGCGTCACGCCTGCGGCCAGGCTGATGACGATGGCTCCCGTCGGCGAAGGTGGCGATTGCGAAGTGGTCGCATGACAAACAGGCGGGGCTTCGATGACGCACTTCCCACGACGGCGGGTGGCGAGATCTCCGAAACGCCCACAGCCAGCGTTGCGTTCAATGACGAAGCGCCTGTTCATGCCGTCGCGGACGTTTCGGCCCGTGGGGCAGCATCTAGCCACTAGACAATCCTCCTTCGCAAATCCACCCCTGCGTGTCCGCTCAAGGATCGGCTTGCGGGCAATGGTCTATCTTCAACAACTATTCCAGTGCACCTGAACAGTAATCTGGCATAGCCGAGGTGCTCGATCGATTGCGTGCCGCACAGCAACTCTTAATGGCTCCCCGATCTTGTTCCAGTCGGTTCCCGGCCCGGCACTGGAGCTACCAGGTCCGCCTTGGTAGCGTCGACGCATGGCCATCAAACTTGAAAACGTCGGTATCGCCGTCCGCGACCTCGAAGCAACAATCGCCTTTTTCACCGACCTCGGGCTCACCGTCGTCGGCCGTGACACGGTCAGCGGCGAATGGACAGACACCGCCGTCGGACTTGATGGCAACCACGCAAAAATTGCGATGCTCGAGACCCCAGACGGTCATGGTCAACTTGAGCTGTTCGAATACATCCACCCGAAAGCAATCGAGACGAACCCAACCCGTCCCAACGACATCGGCATGCACCGTGTGGCCTTCTCGGTCGACGACATCGACAAAGCCCTTGAGATAGCCGCGAAGCACGGATGCCATCCGCTGCGCGGCGTGGCGACCTACGGCGACCTCTACAAACTCACCTACCTCCGCGGCCCCAGCGGAATCCTCGTGATGCTCGCCGAGAAACTGACGAAAGACTGACACCCGGATCGGCCCGGTTTGCCTGTGATGCTAGGCCTCGGGCCGCAGGGCCCCGGGCGGGGCTACCGGGCCAAGGGTGCGGTCAGCCCAGCGGTCGAGCTCCGTGGGGTCAGCCCAGCGGTCGAGCTCCGTGGGGTCAGCCTGCTTGCGGCGGAAACTGGGAAAGGGAAACCCAGGGATGCAAGGCGGCCCCGGACCCGGTTCTGCGCCTGGCAGTCCCCCACACAATCGGTAGGCGAGTTGGCGGCCTCGGTGGCGTCCTCACCGGTCACCATTCCCATCCGGCCGCCGCTGGCCACATCCCAGATGGACATCCCGCCGCAATGGTCGCGGGTCTCGGCCAGGCCCAGGGCGTTCGTGAAATCCGGGCCACACTCGGCCTGCCGGACGCGCGTGGCAACCTGGGCGCTGTCCCGCACGACGAACTTGGAGGAGACCGCGTTGCCGATGTTGACCCGCGGCGCCACCCGGACGCAGAACTGGCTTGGCGGTCCGGTCTGGACGCTGGTGCACGCGGAGCCGACGAACTGCCCTAGCTTGGCGTGGAAGCGGGCGTTGTCAAAATAGAAGGCACCGGCTGCCAGCCGGTGCACAATGCGCGTTCTGGTGCCGTCGCCGCGCTCGGGCTCCATCTGGAAGAGACCGCCGGAGGCGCAGTCCTTGGCCTGGATTGTCATCGACAAACCGCCGGTCCCGGTACGGGACAACACCACGTCAGTGTCCTTGACCTCCAGTGATACGGCACTGGTGAGCCGCAGGCCGCGGTGGTCCGGGATCTTGCTCGCATAGACCGGCGTCGCCCGGCCTCCCGTGAGGTCCAATTCGTTGGCCGCGCCGGTGAAGGCGTAGTTGTAAATGGCGAAGTTCGCGGGATCGACGTCGAACTGGACGTACTTGCCTTGGACCCGGAACCGGCTCCCCGGCGCCGCCGCGGTGCCATCGAACCCGTCGGCTTTCCCGAGGACCCGGAACCCCCCGCCCACGCAGCCCTTCGACGATGCGGCCTGCGCGGGGACCGACGTGGCCACGAAACCGATGCCAGATGCCGCCAGGGCGACCGCCACAGCTGCTGACCGTAATCTCCAGTTGGGTTGATACCTCGGAATGCTCATCAGGTCCTCCTTGCTGGCCGGCATCGCGAAACCAAAAGGAGTTCCCATCCCGTCGACCGGAGTCAGACTATGGCGTCCCGACCTGCGCAAAGAAGCCAAATGACCACTACTGGCTGAACCTTGGACAGTTTCTGGATTCCGAAGCAGAACCCGGGATATGCCCTGTCCCTGCCAAACACTCATTCAGCCGGCAGCGAGGCCCGCAGCAATCCGCTGCACAGACTCTTCCTTGGACGCGCCCAGCATCTCGGCGATGATCCCGACCAGCACCTCGCATACTTTGCCGAGCCCGGCAACAGCCTCAGAATCACCTCCTGGAAGGTCTCTGGTCATCGCGGTGTATCCCTGCGGGTCATCGTGGACGAAGGTCGTGAGAAGTGCCAGACCCAGATCCAAAACGTCGCGTGGCATTTCCTTTTCCATCGCCAATACTCCTTGAGGCCAGACGAGAGCCGAATCTCGGTTATTCAAGAAACATATTCCAGAGACATTGGGAATAGCTTGCGAAAACCTCCACTTGACGGTTTCGTCGAGCTGCCCGGGGCGGTTGGCACCGACGATGGCCACGGAGACGTTGGGGTTAGACAGCACCAAGGCCACGGCCAGGGTGGCCAGCGGCACCCCGAGGTCAGCGGCGATCCAAGGACGTATTCGGGATGAACGTCTATCTTGTGCCGGTGCGATTCCGGGCGCGGATCCGACTCCTTCTGCGGGTTTTCTGCTGCAGCCTGGAAGGCAAAGTTGACCGTCCGGGAGGCGGTTCCGTCGCCACTGTGGAACTGCTTGCCAGCGACTGAGTCGTTGACACGGCGGAAAGGGCGCTGTTTAGATTGCTGTTTGAAGATAATCGCCGCCGAAAGGAATGGTGCGGCGTGAACTCTGCATGGCAGACGGGACGTGAAATGAACCCGCTCACCGAGTCCGATGCCGAGGTGTATGTCGCCTCGGTGTGCTTTAAGACTGGGCCGCCCGGTTCTGTCGGAGTAGAGGTCGAGCGATTGGTCCACGATGTCGCGAACCACAGGCTCCCGGTGCCCGTTGCACGGGTCAGCGAGGCCGTGGCGGCGTCGGAGAAGCCGTTGCCTGGCGGAGGGGTCATTACCTTTGAGCCGGGCGGTCAGCTGGAAATCAGCTCCGCCTGCGCAGCTGATCTTGCGTCGGTAGTCGCAGCGACACGCGCAGACCTTGCCGCGGTTGAGGCCCTGCTGGCGGACGGCGGCCTTTGCTTCGGCGCAGTGGCGCTGGACCCAAATCGGCCGCCCGTACGGTCGCTGGATCATCCACGGTATGCCGCCATGGAGCACCATTTCGACCGCCGCGGCACTGCCGGGCGAACGATGATGTGTTCCACAGCTGCCCTGCAAATTTCCCTGGACGCCGGACTCGACAGCCCCGGCACTGCCGGCGCCAAACAACGGTGGGCTCGCCTGCACAATCTCCTGCCGGTCCTGGTTGCCATGTTTGCCAATTCCCCGTTCCTTCGCGGTGTCCCCAGCGGCTGGCACAGCAACCGTCAGCGCATGTGGCTGGCCACGGACCCGACCCGGACGGCCGCGGTCCCTAGCGCCGCTGATCCCCGCCTCGCCTGGGCACGCTACGCACTCGATGCCTTCGTGCTCTGCATTCCCTCGGAGACGGCTTCCTGGAAAGCTCCGTCCGGGCTGACGATGCGAAACTGGCTGCGCGGGGAGGGCCCGAGGCCCGCCACGCTGGATGACCTGACGTACCACCTGACAACCCTGTTCCCACCTGTCCGGCCGCGGGGGTTCCTGGAGATCAGGGTGATCGATGCACAGGCAGGCAGCGATTGGGAGACGGTCACGGCCATGGTGACTGCGCTCATGGACGATGAACGCGCCGCCGACCTCGCCGAAGAGGCCTGCGCCCCGCTTGCTTCCCTTTCCGATCCGATCAGGACGGCGGCCCGTGACGCGCTGGCGGCTCCTGTGCTCGCCTCGGCTGCCCTCGGCTGCGCCGAGGCCGCGGTGTTGGCATTGCCCCGCTTGGGAGCCGATGCCGCCACGAGAAACCGGGCGGAAGATTTCGTTGACCGCTATACGGCGCGGGGCCGGAGCCCTGCGGACGAACGACTGGACCTGTGGCGAAGAACCGGCAGCTGTTTTAGTCCGTCGGAGTACGAGAAGGGTTCCGAATATGCCAGATAACCTTCCCGGATCCGATATCGATCCGGAAACTCTCAAGGCTCTCATCGCGGACGGGCTGGAGAGGGCCCGGAAACGCACTCATGCGCTGACGGAGTGCGACGAGGAAGATCTGTTGAAGCAGCACTCACCGCTGATGTCACCGCTGGTCTGGGACCTGGCGCATGTCGGCAGCCAGGAGGAAATCTGGCTGGTGCGCGACGTCGGCAAAATGGAGCCGGTGCGGTGCGACATCGACCAGATGTACGACGCCTTCGAGCATCCCCGCAGTGCCCGGCCTTCGCTGCCGCTGCTCTCGCCGGAGGAGTCCCGAAAGTACCTTGCCCAGGTGCGCGCCAAAACACTCGACATCCTGGACCGGACCCCTTTGGAAGGCCCGCCGCTGGTGGATCGGGGCTTCGCGTTCGGCATGATCATCCAGCACGAGCAGCAGCACGACGAGACGATGCTGGCTACGCACCAGCTCCGCGTCGGCGCGCCGGTCCTGCAGGCCCGGCGATTGCCGGCCGACGTCCTGCCCCCGCACCGGCCCTCTCCGGCGAAGGAGGTGCTGGTCCCTGCCGGGCCGTTCATAATGGGGACTTCGGTGGAGCCGTGGGCATTGGACAACGAACGGCCAGCCCATGAGATTCATCTACAGGACTACTGGATCGACACCATGCCCGTAACCAACGGCGCCTACCGGTCTTTCATCGACGGCGGCGGCTACCGAGACCCTCGCTGGTGGACGGCCCAGGGATGGGACCACGTCAGGGAAGCCGGGCTGGTGGCACCCAAGTACTGGGAACGCCACGGTCACGAGTGGTTCAGGACCAGGTTCGGCGTCGTTGAACCGGTGCCCGAGGACGAGCCGGTGCAGCACGTGTGCTGGTTTGAAGCGGATGCCTACGCCCGCTGGGCCGGGCGTCGGCTGCCGACGGAGGCTGAGTGGGAAAAAGCCGCGCGGTACGACCCCCGGTCGGGGCGTTCGCGCCGCTATCCCTGGGGCGACGAAGATCCTTCACCCCATCACGCGAACCTTGGCGGGTCAGCTCTCCGGCCGTCGCCCGCCGGCTCCTACCCGGGCGGAACATCACCGCTGGGAGTGCGCCAGCTCATAGGTGATGTCTGGGAATGGGTCTCCAGTGACTTCCGCCCGTACCCCGGATTCAACGCCTTCCCCTATCCGGAATACAGCGAAGTGTTCTTCGGGTCTGACTACAAGGTGCTGCGCGGAGGGTCCTGGGCGGCGGACCCGGCCGCGTGCCGGGGGACATTCCGGAACTGGGACTACCCGATCCGCCGGCAAATCTTTGCCGGGTTCCGCACAGTGCGCGACGCCGCCCCGGACGAGGTGCGTTAGCCCATGTGTCGCCACCTCGCCTACATCGGATCCCCGATGCCGCTCGCCGAACTGCTGCTCACGCCCGACCATGGGCTGCTAACCCAGTCGTGGGCGCCCAGGCGTCAGAGTAATGGGACCGTGAACGCTGATGGTTTCGGCGTCGGATGGTACGCCCCGGGCGATCCTCGGCCTGCCCGCTACCGCCGGGCCATGCCGATCTGGGCGGACAGATCATTCGCCGACGTCGCCAGAGTTACCTCCAGCCGGGCCGTTCTCGCGGCCGTCCGGTCCGCGACATCAGGGATGACCCAGGAGGAGTCAGCCGCCGCCCCGTACACGAACGGCCCCTGGCTCTTCAGCCACAACGGACGCGTCGAGGGCTGGCCAGACGCATTGGAAGGTCTGGCCGCGGCGCTTCCGACTGCCCGCTTGCTGGCACTTGAAGCCCAGGTCGACTCCGCCCTGCTCTGGGCACTCGTCCAGGAACAGCTCGCCGCCGGGGACACCGCCGGCGATGCGTTGACGCATGTAGTCCGCAACGTCACCGCCGCCACCGGCGCCCGGCTGAACTTTCTGCTTACCGACGGCAGGCACATCGCGGCCACAGCTGCCGGGGATACCCTATTTTGGCGAACCGGCCCCGGGAGCGTTGTGGTGGCCAGCGAACCATCCGACGACGGCCCCGGCTGGCACGAGGTGCCGGACAACTGCCTCCTGACCGCCACGGCAGACCACGTCGACATACGTCCAATTCCCAACCTCACGAAGGAACAGGTGGCCCCATGAGCCTCTCCGCCGAACGCTCCGGAATCATTCACCACCTGCCTCCGGACCACCTGGGGCGCAGCCTGCGTGCCGATGTGCGCGCCGGGCTCACCGCTTCGCCGAAAACGCTGCCGCCCAAGTGGTTCTATGACAAGCTCGGCAGCGAACTGTTTGAGCGGATCACCGAGCTTCCGGAGTACTACCCGACACGGGCTGAACGTGAAGTGCTGGAGCTCTACTCAGCGGAGATGGCGGCGGCGAGCCCTGCGGAGACGCTGATCGAGCTCGGGTCAGGATCTTCCCGGAAGACCCCGCTGCTGCTCAACGCCCTCAGGATGACCGGATCCCTCCGCCGTTACGTTGCCGTGGATGTCAGCGACACCGCACTGCTGGATGCCCAAAACGAATTGGCTCCCGCCTTTCCAGACCTGAAACTACAGGCCGTGGCGGCGGATTTCGAGACCCAGCTGCACCTGTTGCCACGGGCGGGACGCCGCATGATCGCGTTCCTGGGCGGTACCATCGGCAATTTTGAGCCTGACGCCAGGGCCCGTTTCCTCGCCGACGTCCGGGCGTTGCTCGGCGACGACGGCGGCTCGCTGCTGCTGGGCACGGATCTGGTGAAATCACCACACATATTGGTTCCGGCGTACGCCGACGCGGAAGGAGTCACCGCCGAGTTTAACCGGAATGTGCTGCGCGTCCTCAATACCGAGCTGGGCGCCGATTTCGACGTGACGGCCTTTGAGCACGTGGCGGTATGGAGGCCCCAGGAGGAGTGGATCGAGATGCGGCTGCGGGCCAGCAGACCAATGCTGGTCCGTCTCCCGGGAGTGGACATGGACGTCCGCTTCCACGAGGGTGAGGAACTGCGAACGGAGATTTCGGCCAAGTTCCGCCCCGAGGGCGTCGTCGAAGAGGTCGAATCAGCGGGGTTCTCCGCCGTCGGGCAATGGACCGACCGGCAGAACCGCTTCGCCATGACCCTGGCTGAAGCAGTCTAGGCTCCGGGTGAAGAGCACAGTCAGGTACTCCCAAGACGTTCACCGAAGGAAGTCGACCAGCCGCTGCAGCTCGGCCTCGGTGTTGTAGTAGTGCACCGAGGCCCGCACCACCATGTCCTCCCCCGGACTCAAGCCTGCGGGAAGTGAGTCGACCAGGACAGATGGGGGTGCCACGGAGACATTGATCCGTTGGTCAGCCAGTCGGGTCCTGACCTTCCGGGCGTCGCTTCCCTTTACCGAAAAGGTGACGATGCCAGACCGGGTGATCCCGCGGTCGTGGACAGTGACCGCGGGAACCGCCGCCAGTTCGGCCCTCAGCTGCTCCGCGAGCCCTACAACACGCTCCTGAACAGCGTCCAGACCCAGGGCCAAGGCGTAATCTGCTGCCCGCCCCAGGCCCAGCCGTCCGGCGGCACTGGTCTCCCAGCTCTCGAAACGCCGGGCATCGCCGCGAACTTCAAAGCCCGCGGCGCCGGTCAGAACGGCGGAATGCCAGTCCAGCATGGCCGGCTCAAGGCGTTCCAGGACTCCAGCACGCACATAGAGGAACGCGGTGCCGCGGGGTCCGCGCAAGAATTTCCGCCCCGTGCCCGCCAGCACGTCACAGCCCAATGACTCCACGTCCAACGGCATCTGGCCCACCGACTGGCATGCGTCGAGCACAAACATCACCCCGGCAGCGCGGCAGCGTCTGCCGACCTCCGCCGCCGGATTTACCAGCCCATTGGCCATGGGCACATGCGTCAGGGCGACCATGGCCACGTTTCCCCGCTCAAGCTCCCGCTGCAGGTGCTCCACGTCAACCTGCCCGTGGGAATCGTCGTCGAGCACTGCAATCTGCAGACCATTACGACGCGCAAGCTGCCGCAGCGCAATGACGTTACCGGCATACTCGGTGCGTCCGATCAGCACCCGTGTCCCGGAGACGAAGGGGAAACTGTACACCGCCGCCGCCCAGGCCCGGCTGCCGTTTTCGGCCAGAGCTATCTCGTTCGGCCCGGCCCCGATCAACCGCGCCACCGAGGAGTACACGTCCTCCAGCCGATCAGCAGCCTCCTCCGCCGCCTCATAGCCGCCGATCTCTTCTTCACGGCGTAGATGGGCCACTACAGTTTCCACTACAGGACTGGGGACCAGCGAACTTCCAGCATTGTTCAGATGGGACACACTCAGGACACCACGGGTCTGCCGGCGCACCGCTTCGACATCAATTGCCATAACCCACATCCTGCCGCACCTGGGCCAGGATGTGATCCTGGCCCGGCCCGCAAGGACGCCCAGGGCCAGAAGCATCGAGTCTGCGCCCTGGGCAGTCCGGACCGCCCGGCCCGCTCAGTGACTCAGAGCGTGAACACCCCCCACTATGTGTGGCTCCAGCTCCACGGCGTTCAGCGGGACGGCCATTGTGAGGGCGCGGGGTGGGGCATACGCTGAGAGAGGTACAGGCGGTTGGCACTACCACCGCTTGGAGAGGGCGACGCATGGACGCCAATTCCATCACCGACACATTCCACCGGCCCCTGCGGGACCTGCGGATTTCCGTCACGGACCGATGCAATTTCCGTTGCGTCTACTGCATGCCCAGGGAGATTTTCGGCAGGGATTTCGTTTTCATGCCCCGGGACCAGCTGCTGACGTTTGAGGAAATCACCCGGCTGGCGTCAATCGCCGTCGCGCATGGGGTGCGAAAGATCCGTTTGACCGGCGGCGAACCCCTGCTGCGGAAGGACATTGAGGTATTGGTCCGGATGCTTGCCCGGTTGCGCACTCCTGACGGGCTGGCGCCGGATCTGGCCATGACGACGAACGGCTCGGTTCTGGCGCAGAAGGCGCAAATCCTCAAGGATGCCGGGCTGAACCGCGTGACGGTGTCCCTTGACTCCCTCCGGGAGGAGACCTTCCAGGCCATGAACGACGTCGGCTATCCCGTGGCCAAGGTCTTGCACGCGGCTGAGGTCGCCCAAGCCGCCGGCCTGGGGCCGGTGAAAATCAACATGGTGGTCAAGCGCGGGACGAATGACCAGGACATCCTTGACATGGCGTGCCACTTCCAGGGATCCGGGTTTATCCTGCGGTTCATTGAGTACATGGACGTCGGTGCGTCCAACGGCTGGAAAATGGATGAGGTGGTGCCCTCCGCCGAGGTCCTGGCCCGCATCAACGCGGTGTTCCCGCTGGAGGCGGTGGCGCCCAATTACCCCGGTGAGACGTCGGACCGCTGGCGCTACGCAGATGGCAGTGGTGAAATCGGGGTCATTTCCAGCGTGACGCAGGCCTTTTGCCGCGGCTGCACGCGGGCCCGGCTCTCCGCGGACGGCAAGCTATTCACCTGTTTGTTTGCCACAGCCGGCACGGACCTGAGGGCGTTGCTGAGAGGCGGCGCGTCCGACGTCGAGCTTTCCACTGCGTTGTCCTCCCTCTGGGGCGGCCGCACGGACCGCTACTCGCAATTGCGCGGCGCCCACACACCCCAAGCCACCACGCCCGAGGCCCCCACCGCGGCACGCAAGATCGAGATGTCTTACATCGGCGGATAGCCGGACCGAACGCGCCCCTCTAAATCCGGCCCCCTAGTATCGCCAGCACCACCGCCCGGACCCTACGATCAATGACCCTATGCTGGTGCCATGACGCATGCGTCGATCAGCTCCGCCGCAGCGCTGGCCGAAATGCTGGCCGCTACCGGCTACCTCGACGATGAGGGACCCGGGCACCGGCAAGATCTCCCGGCCGAGGCCCTCGCCGAAGGGTTTGGTCTGCCGCTGATCCGTTTGCAGTGCCATGAGGGAATCGACGCCTCGCAAGCGCTGTACGACTGGGACTTCACCGCCCAAGCCGTAGAGCGGAGGCCGCGGCGCCCGCGGCCTGACCGGCTTCAGCACCAGCGCCAGCCGCAACGCCTTTCGGGCATGGTCGGTGCCAGCCCGTCGTGGCGCACAACTCGTCCAGAACCTGTTTCTTCGCCGCCCGGTCCGAGCGGGCATAGCGGGTGGCAATCGCCTGGGTGACAGCCCTGCGTTCACTCATCGAAAGCTCCACGGCTCACACTGCCGAAGCGGCGGACACCACCCCGGCGGACACGCCGCTACGCGGGCATTCTCAAATGATTCCTCGAATACCGCCACGCGGGCATCTTTGATGAGTCAACGCGACATCTAGACTGGGCGACGGCACAGGGCGTAGTCTGGTGATCCGTCGCCTCTGGGGGGATTTTCGGATGGAAAGCAACCTGCGGGATCGTTGCGGTTCGGCCGCTCGCCCACTCATGCTTGCCGCGTTCCTTGCCTTGATTTGCCTCATGTGGGGTGCCGGAACTGCCGACGCGGCGCCGTCCGGGCCGGCCACGGGGCCCACGGCCGTGGCTCTAACCGATCTTGGCTTTCCCCCGCACGATCCCGCATCTCTCCGGGACAAAGCCTTGGCCGCAGCCCCACCGGTGACGCACCCCCTTCAGACCGTCTCGGCACGGGCGCTGCCTACTGTCAGCGGACTGCCGGGCACGTCCAGCATCGGCCCGATCAAGAATGTGCCGCTTCCTGTCGCCCCTCCGGCTGGGGTGATAGCGGCTCCCGCCGTCTCTGCAGATCCGGTTGTGAACCAGGCACCACATGCTGTTGCAACCGTGGCCGCGAGCGTCGCCCCGGTCCTTAAGCAGACTGCGCCGGTTCTCACACGTGCCGCGCCGGTCATCCATCAGGCCACAGAGGTCATCGACTCGGCCTCCGGGGCCGTTCCGGTCCAGCTCCCCGTCCCCGGAGTGCTGCCGGTTCCGGTCCAGCTCCCCGTCCCCGGAGTGCTGCCGGTTCCGGTCCAGCTCCCCGTCCCCGGAGTGCTGCCGGTTCCGGTCCAGCTCCCCGTCCCG
>NZ_JBHVTV010000002.1:0-65835 GCF_042884475.1 Arthrobacter sp. NPDC058130 | reverse complement strand
TTCCGGTCCAGCTCCCCGTCCCCGCAGTGCTGCCGGTTCCGGTCCAGCTCCCCGTCCCCGCAGTGCTGCCGGTTCCGGTCCAGCTCCCCGTCCCCGCAGTGCTGCCGGTTCCGGTCCAGCTCCCCGTCCCCGGAGTGCTGCCGGTTCCGGTCCAGCTCCCGGGTACAAGCGGCAAGGTCGTTACCCCGAGCGCCCGGCCGGCCGCTGCCCCGGCCACTCACGCGCGCGCCGCAAGGCCGCGGCCAGCTTCGGCGGGCCCCGCCCCAAAGTCTGCGGTCTCGGGTCCCGGCCCCGCGCAGCTCCGGCTTAACGCCCCTGCGCGTGGGGCGTTGTCGGCCGTTGCCGACGATTTCGCACCTTCCTCTGACCCGGAGGCCACACCGGACACAGAAGTCCTGCTCTGGCTGTCCGCCGCGCAAGGCTCCTCGGGCTCCTCGACTTCCGGACCCGGCGGCAGTGGCGCCCAAACGGCCGGAGACGCCGCCGGATTATGGAATCCCTGGGACGCGCGCAGTAGCGCCCAGGCGCCGGACCTGGCACAAGCGCCGGCGACAAGTCCGTCCTTCGACCCTGGATCATCCCCTGACTGAATAGGCCCTCTCTGCCCTCCTACGGGCAGACAACGGCCACCGACGCCCCAAGGCGTTCGGATTCAAAATTCAGTCAGGAGAGTAGCCATGTCCTTCCACGTCCCCTTCCTTCATGCCGCTTCCGCTGCAGCCCACCGCGGCTCCGTCTCCGGCCACGCACCCGCACGAGTCGGCAACTGGCCGGACCCCATGCACAGCCGGTCCAGCGTCGGCAACTGGCCGGACCCGATGCGCAGCCGGTCCAGCGTCGGCAACTGGCCGGACCCCATGCACAGCCGGTCCAGCGTCGGCAACTGGCCGGATCCGATGCGCCCTTCGTGCCCTGCTTCGGGCAGCTGACCCAAGCTGCCGCTACCCATCACTCCCAGCACCACCGTCCCGGTGGCGCTGGGAGTGGTGGTGCGCCCGGCTTCCCTGCCAACCGGTGGATTCGTAGGGTCAGTGTTCGAGCTGGGTGTCTAATCAGTGGAGGGGTTCGAGTTGACCCAGGCCAGGAAGCCATCACGTTCGGTCATGCCCCAGTATGCTCAGGGCGGGCAGCACGCGCACGCAGACGGGCTGTTCTTAGATATGAGACACGGAGACGCCCGTCCCTGCTTCCTCGGCCTGCAGCGTTCCTGTTCCGTTTTTTGCTGAATAGGGAGGTTCTGCGCGCGACTTCTGACATTCAGTGCGGGCAACTTCTGAAATTGACACAGAACCAAGCTGCCTCATTGGGCGATTCTGACCCAGAAAGTTCCCGACCCGCTCTGGTCGAGACAATACAGCGGCAAGGGAATCTTGCGGCGAGGTAGGCACAGCGATCGGGATCGAGAGTCCGAACAGAGAAAACCGGATGGACATCATCATTGATCCCGCCACCGGGCTGCTGATCGGAAAACTGAGATCACGCTGACAGCCGGTAAGATATTCCCCCGGAACCGCGACCGCCTGGACGTCAGTCCAGACCTCAGTCGTCAATTCAGCGCTCGAAATCGCACAGCCGATCAAGGTCAGCGAATCGGGTGTTGAGAATCGAAGAGGTGGTAATGGGGCACGTGTGCGGCGCGGCCCCTGCCGCTGCCTGGAGACGCGAAACTATCCGGACTGTCAGTACCCATAGTCTCTTGACGCGTGGCAAGCACCGGACGCAAAGTTCACACGAGAGCCATGCCTCTGATGGCCGATACCCGTCCGGGCCCAGCCCTCATGCCGCAACAACCGCTGCACGGCGGACCACAATGCATCCCTTGAGCTCTTCCCAGGCGGAGCCGCCAAGGGTCATCCACCGGAGCGCTCCGGTAACCTCTCGGACAGGAGAATTAAGGATGGATCTCGAGCAACCGCCCTCAGGCCCGAAGACGGTAACTGCGGCCATGGCCGCCAAAGACGCGGCGCGCGCGTCCATGTCCTCACGGAAGAAAGTTTCGTACGGCGCCCAGGACCGCAGAGGACCACTCCTGTGGAATTCAGGCCTGGAAAGGCTCACCAACCGAACCCGCCTGCCGGGACAACCAGCCGACGTGGGCATGAACCTGTTCTACAAGGACCTTGGGGGAAATCCCCTCTTTGGCCCGGGCGATCCCTCGGGGATCATTCCGAGAGACACGGATCAGGTTCCGCCTAGAAATATGGCCAATGCGGGAGGGCTGATTCTGCCGTGGTGCTCGAATTCGCAAGAGGTCCGCCATAAGGCCATTGTTGTGTACCGGCTTGGGGAGGACCTGGATTCGATCGAAGATCCCCTCCTGTATGTCTTCCAGTATTACTGGGACAACGTGGGGTACTTCCTGCCAGCCACCTTTGGGTCCTTCGACGAGAAGACTTCAATGGGTGAGGGGCCCAGCTCATCCCTCAATGTGGACTTCATCCTCGGTCCTGCAGGAGACCTGGTTGCCAGGGCATGGGCTTAGGGGCCTGGCCGGAGCGCGGCCCGGCCCCTGCCAATCACTTAAGGAGTCGTTAAGGTGCCCGGAGACTAAGTCGAGTATCTAGGGTCTCGCAGAGGGGAAAAGATGTGATGCGAGTTGGCGGCAACCCTTGCAGCCTCCGACACTGTACTTCCCCCACCCGGCCAGGGCTGGCGCCACTATGAACACCGCACCCCGAGGAGGCCACCATGACGGTCACTTTCAACCACACAATCGTCTATGCAACAGACAAGCGCCGTTCGGCGAAGTTCCTGGCCAACGTACTCGGGCTGCCGGAACCCCAACCTATGTGGTCTTTCATGACCGTACCGCTTGACCATGGCGTAGCCCTCGATTTCGCCACGGCGGACCGGCCCATCTCCCCGCAGCACTACGCCTTCCTGGTCAGCGAGGAGGACTTCGACGGAATCTTCGCAAGGATCCAGGCCGAGGGCATCCCCTACTGGGCAGACCCGGGCCGGTCCCGCCCACAGCAGATCAACCACAACGACGGCGGACGCGGCGTCTACTTCAGTGATCCTGACGGACATTTCCTCGAGGCGATCACGCGGCCGTATGGATCGGGTGCTTCATGACTCCCAATTGCCGGGCTTGATGTGGTTGGCGCGAGGCTCGGATCCTGGATGGGCGGGACGAAGGCCGGGGAAATTTTCGACGTCGGATAAGTCGACTACTTCTTGGCCTGCTTGGTACGCCGCGGTTTACTCTCTTCGTTGGCGATGGGGTTCACCGTGGGAACGGGTTTTTGGCGACCCAGATGCATCGATGTGGGCTGTTCGACCGATGCCGGAGAAGTTCGATCATGGGCTGGAAGATGGTCCCCGAATAGGGGCCGGCTCCCTCCAAGGGGCTGCTGTCGCCCTGATGCTCAGCCCCTTTCCCCCGGGGCCGGAGCACAGCTTCCGGCCGCGGCGCCTCGCGCGGCCCTTGCCATCCCCGCGGCCGTTCGGGATGATGCCTAGGCGTGGTGCTTTAGCGCCTAAGCCGAAAGGGGCGCCGATGCTGCAGGCATTTGGCTGGGGTCTGCTTGCCGGGTCCTCGTACTTCCTGGGTGGACTGCTCGCCCTGCGGTGGCGCGTTGGCAACAGCGTCCTGCTCGGCATCCTGACCGGGATCGGTGCCGGCGCCCTGCTCTCGGCCGTCGCCTACAAGCTCGTCGCCGAGGCCGGACGGCTGGCCGGCGGAAGCGGTTACGTCGGGGTCGGACTGATCGGCGGGGCCGTGGCGACGGCGTGGGTGGTGACGGGTGCCGTGCGCGGCCGGCGGCTGTCCGAACCTCCCATACACGAGCCCAGATTCCTTGTGATCGGGCTGTCCGTGGTCGCCGAAGCAGTTGTTATCACCGGGGCGTTACTCAGCGGCTACGGCATCAGTGCAGCGGTGCTTGCCGCTGTCTTCCTCTGCGGCGTGCCCGAGGCCATGGCCGACACCGGACCGCTGCGCAAGTCAGGCATGACCACCCGCCACGTCATGTCCGCCTGGCTGGCCATGACGTTCTTGTGCGCCGTGTCGGTGGCCCTCTTCACGGTGCTGCTGCGGGTAGCCCCGCCCGAGGTGCTGGCCTTCGCGCTGGCCTTCGCCGCCGGCGGCATCCTGACGAACGTAACAACCCGCATGGTGCCGGAGGGGCTCCGGGACGCCGGCGCCGCCACCGGCATCGCGATCGCCGTCGGATTCGGCCTCTCCTTCGCGCTTGTGGAGATCCTCGGCGGGCACTGAGGCCGTGATCCTTGCGGTCGGCGACGACAGATTCCATCCCGCCGTAAATTCCTGGAGGAAACCAGGGACACAGGAGCGCCGCAGGGAAATGAGCGAGGAGATTACGACAATCGTCACCGATGTCGGCTGGTTTGATCCGCCGCCTGTTGCCTGCACGCAGACCTGGACCCATCCCGTCTCCGCTGTGGCCGTCGACCATTAGCACCATCCCGGAGGGTCGGACTCCACCCCCCATCGCCGGGCCAATCAGGAGGCGTAGCGGCTCGCCGGATCGCGCGGCGCGGTACGGTGAAGACGCACGGGTCTTCTTCCCGGACCTGGCTCCGGACCGCCTGCTCGCCGTGGAACACAAACTTGACTTGGAACGGACACCTTGAGGATCTCAGCAGAACGACTTTCCATGCTCACCCATCGCTCCCGCCGAGACGGCGCCGCGCCGGACGCTGACAGCGCACAGGTCTATCGGGACATGGTCCTGTACACCTTTGCGACCGAAATACGGGCCGGTTTCTTCATCGCCTACTACCGGAACTTTGCTATCCCCTCCATCGCCAGGACCCTGGCCTCCCGCGGTGAGACTGCCGCGCGGCCGATGAAGCGCTCCTACGACACCGGCATCGTCATTCACGAACTCATAGTGAACGGCTTCGACTCCGAGCGCGGCCAAAAGATGCTGGATCTGCTCCGCCGGGTCCATCAGGGCGTACCCGGAAGCGGGGAAGACTTTCTGTACCCCCTGATGACCTTGCTGGTTATCCCACTGCGCTGGATCGACGCCCACGGCTGGCGACAGCTGACTGACGGGGAGCGGGACGCCGCCCTGGAGTTCTACACGGAACTGGGCGTCCGGATGGGACTGGATCCCGTGCCCGCGACGTACGCCGAAGCGGCGGCTTTCATGGATGACTACGAGTCCCGAAATTTGGCGGCCAGCCCGGAAGGCGCCGAACTGCTCAACGCTACTGCAGCGGCCCTGGCGGTCCGCCTGCCGGGACCGCTGAAGAGTAAGACCACAGCGGTCATTGCCCTGCTCATGGACAAACCGGAAATCGTCCCGGCACTCGGCCTGAAACCCGCACCGGCCTGGCTGCGCCGTGTGTTCCACGCGCTCCTGAAAGTACGCGCCATCATCACTCGGGCACTCCCGGTGTCCTCTAGGCCTTCCTTCACCCCGGGGACATCCGGCAGTTCCGTATACCCGGACGGCTACAAGCTGGAGGACCTGGGCCCGCGCTCCACGCGCTGACACAAAGCCGCCCTGTCATACCCGGCCCCCGGCCGCACACCACGTACAAGGGTATGACCTCTGACTTTGCAGCTCGCCGGCCCAAGGGCATCCCGGTCGGCGGGGTCTCGGTCAGCCCCAAGGCATGGCCCGACCACGATCCAGCGGAGACGGTGAGCTTCTGCCTCACGGTCGCGGCGCTGCAACACTCTGCCGCGGCACGAGCAGGTGGCGCCTTCAGAGTCCACTGTCCCTGAGGGCTTTCGTTAGCTGCTCAATGGTGGGCAGGCCCGCATAGCCAAGGGGAGTCATGTAGATACTGCAGGCCAAATCGCTCGAGGATGCCCGTTCGGGAAGATATCGGCTCCGTTGACAGTGATCGTCGGAGAACCGGCGAATCCGGTGCCCCCAATATCTGACGCAGACTCCAGAAGTCGCATTTGAACTTCAACATCCGGGCGGCCCAAGGCGGCCAGAGCAGCTTCAAGACGCTCGTTTGCTTTGGCCGAGTTGGGGCACTCATCAATATCGAGCAGTTCTAGTCTCACGAAGGACCCGCGCGCGCATGCCCATTCGTCAAAGCGCCTCGGGCGCCTTAATCCTTCGCGGGGTCCAACCGGCGGGGCGTGGGCCCGGCATTTGGGCGCGCTCACGATCGGTGCGCGCGGACCACCCCTGCACCATATCGCCGCCAGCTACGGCTCCCCGAGCGATCCGGAACCCCACATCCTCGTGATGCATATCGGGGGCACCGCCGCGACGGACCGATGCTCGTACGCTCCACGCCTCATCTGCAAAGCCTCCACCCCGGAACACGCGGTACTCTCCATACCGAGCGGGATCGAGGAAGTCCCAGCACCACTCCCAGGTGTTGCCGAGCGTGTCGAACAAGCCGAACGTATTAGGTCGTTTCAGGCCCACGATTTGCGGACTCCCCACGCAATCGGCTGCGGTCCATGCGACTTTGCCAAGATCGCCGTAGCACGGCCCAGACGTACCCGCCCGGCACGCATGCTCCCATTCAGCTTCGGTCGGTAGACGGTAGCCCGGACGCTCCGGATGCCAAACCACCTCGCCATTTTCCAGAGTGTACGCGGCAGGCAGACCCGCGAGTGCAGAAGCCTCGTTACAAAAACGAATCGCATCCCACCAGGTCATGTCTGTCGCAGGCCGGCGGGATATGGACGGCGCCAGCCCTGACACGCGCGCGTGGAGTTCTTCAGTCACGGGGACGCACCCGATATCAAATGGCGCGAGATCCACACTCCACCTGCGCTGACGTCGGGCGTCGTGTAGCGCGACGGTACCCCCTGCCAATTGCACAAGTCCGAAGTCGATCACTGTCCGATCTTTTCACCCGGGAAAGCTGCGGCTCGTAATGTGACTCCCTGCCAAGACCCACGAGCACCTTCGCCGTGGGAGGACCCCACAAAGCCCGCAGCCCACCCAACGAAGGAGTGCAGCCAGCGGGCGACTTTAGCTACGTCCGGGCTCAGCCAGATAGAGTTCGTTGCCGTCCGGTCAGTGAAGAAGGCCAGCTTCAGGCCTCCTCCTTCGGTCACCGGCTCCCGGAAGACCACGCCGCGCTCCTCCAGCGTCAAGATCACCTGTTCGATCGGCTCATCAACACCGAGGCCGACCGTGACCGCTCCGCTGGTGCCTGGCACTGGGCTGCGCGGGCCAGCTGGGTGAAGACCCAAGATCAACCCGTCGCCCGCGTCGATGCTAGCCCAATGGTTCCCGGCCCGTAGATCCAGCCAAAGGCCAAGGACCTCGGTGTAAAAAGACACCGAACGATCCATGTCACTCACCTAAATCGTCGCGTTCCCGCCCTGATCATAAGTGCACTGTAGCGCTGAAACACGGCCAGAGGGGGCCACCGTGGACAACGTAACGACGGCAATTCCTCCGTCCAGTCATCCACACAGTCACCCAAGAGCTGGAAGATTCCGGCATGCCAATCCCTGCAGGATAGATCGTTGGGGAGGCCGCCGGCCAAGCCGACGTCGCCGTCGTCGTGGTCGGCACAAACTCCGCGATCGAATCCGAAGGCTTCGACCGCCAGAACCTTGACCTGCCCGGCTACCAAAACGAACTGGTCGAGGCCGTGGCGGCCGCCAACCCGCGCACCATTGTGGTGATCAACTCAGGCCCGCCCGTCCTCCTGCCCTGGCGCGACAAGGTCGGGGCCATCTTGCAGGGTTGGTTTGGAGGTCAGGAATTCGGCGCCGCGATCGCGGATATCCTGCTTGGCGTCGAGGAACCGGGCGGACGCCTTCCGACAACCTAGTGTGGGAGACGTCATGGGTGCGTCAGCCAGCACAGTGATTCCACTGGCCGACGAGGTTGACTTCAGCTTCACCACTCGCGTCGACATCACCCCTGTCACCATCAGCGTCACTGCCCTACTGAAGTATTCGGCGCACACGCAGCCTCCCAGTGCAATGGCACGGCCAGTCAGACATCGTCCCTAAGAGCAGCAAGAGAACGACCCGCACAAAGGGTCTTTTTTGAGCAACACCCAGTTCATGGGGCAAGGGCGCGCATGTCGCGATGGCGTCGACTAAGCTGATGCGCTCTTGTCGGTCCGTCTGAATAGCCATCGCATGCCGGCCCGCGCGAGCATGAGAACGATGATCAGTGCAGTCACTTGAAAGAAACCGCCGAGACGGACGGCGTCGCCGAATGCCAGGTCAACCAGTCCGAGCACCATGAACTTGCTCCCCGGCAGCACCAGCAACAGGGTGACCGCGCCGACGATTCGAACCCGCCGAGTATCAGCCGACCGGATCCCCGCAACGATTTTCTTCTTCGCCCACAGCACGACTTCAAGGACGACCTTCAACAGGATCGCCGTCAAGAGCGCCAACAGGAACGTTTCGGATATGACGTCGGGAAACAGCTGGATGAACACCCCCAGCACCACGAGATAGACCAGCACATCGACGAGATCTATCGGGCGGATCCGCATCCAGCGAGTATATCGCTAGCACCCGGACAGCCCTCAGTCTGCGCAAGCCACGCTGCACCGCGGCTGGACGATCCCGCAGATCAGCTATTAATCAAATCCTTTGAACGAGCCCGCCGGATTTTAACGGAAACGGTCTCATTTAATACATATTTTCAGCCCGGTGTCCCTGCAGCCTTTCGCGGACGCACAAGGCGTCGTAGCTGCTGCCGACGTAGGACACCCGCCGCCTGCCCAGTCCGAACGCGGTTGCCGCGGTAAACGCCGGTTCAACTTTCGACAAGTCTTGGATTTTCCCTGCACCTATCCTTGACGGCGGATTCCTACGGTTAAGCCATGAAAACAAAAACAGCCATCGCACTATCAGTCACCGGCGTCCTCCTGAGCGGAACCGCCGCATTCGCCGCCAACACCACCCAAACCCCGAACTCCCCCACAAGCAACGACGACACGCGGAACGTCATCGTCATCGACGACTCCTCCGCTAAAAGCCCTGTCCCGGCCGTCACGCCGGCCAACCTCACGCCGAAGCCGGGCACCAAGGCCTCTGCCACGACGGGAGACGTTACTAACGCGGACGACAACCCAGCCGTCGCGACCAATAACGCGGTACTCCCCGCCGCAACTGGCGACGACCGGGGAGGTCAGCGGAACGCCCCCGAGGTCGGCGACCACAACGGCCGAGCCACAACAGCACCCGCTCAGACCGCCGTTGGCAACGGCGCCGCCATCTCGGCCGGACCGGGCAAGGACAGGGGAACCACTCGGAGCTCTGCGGAGACCGGCGACGACAAGGGCGGAACCCGCACGGCCCCCGAAGCCGGCGACGACAAGGGCGGAACCCGCACGGCCCCCGAAGCCGGCGACGACAAAGGCGGAACCCGCACGGCCCCCGAAGCCGGCGACGACAAAGGCGGAACCCGCACGGCCCCCGAAGCCGGCGACGACAGCGGTGGCCATGGTGGCCATGGCAGCCACGGGCGCGACGACTAAATCTGGCCGTCCAGGCCCAGATGCAGTTCAACATCCGTACTCTCTAGGCGGTCCTCCTGCTCCGCGGTGCAGGAGGACCGCGCTCGTGTCTAAGGGCAACTGGCCGGAGGCGGGTGGCGGCCGCGGTGATTGCCCGGCGCGATCGGCCTCATCCTGCAGTCGTGGCTTGTCATCGCCTACGCGGTCCTGGGCCCGCTGCCCGCGGGGCTGATCAGACGGTGGCGTCCTGCACGATGCCCTTGGCCGGGATCGGCTCGAGCTTGCCCATGAGGAACACGTAGGAGGCCAGCCCGCCGACCAGGGCGATGCCGCCGATGATGAAGGCGTAGGTGAAACTGCCGGTGAGGTCCACGACCAGCCCGGTCACGATCGGTGCGGCCACGCCGGCGAGCAGGTTCACGCAGTTGACGATTGCGGCCAGCGACCCGGCGCTTCCCGCCGGGGCAATCAGGGCCGGGAGCGAGTTGCTGGTGACGTAGACCAGCGCGATCCCTGCACTGCCGGCAGCGATCCAGATGATGGCCGTAGTCGGGGTGTGGCTGAATGCCGCACCTACCGTCAGCAATGCCACGAGCATGCCGACGATGATGACGCCTTTGCGGACTTTGTCGGCGTTGGCGCCGCTGCCGATCACGTGGTCCACCCACCAGCCGCCGATGGCCAGCTCGGAAACAAACATGGCCAGGGCGGGTATGGCGGCGTAGAGACCGCTTTGCAGGATGCTTTGGTTCATGCTGGTTTGCATGTAGCCCGGCAGCCAGGTCAGCAGCATCCAGAGTACATACCCGGCACCGGCCAGGCCGAGTGAGAGGCCCCAGACTTTGCGTTGACGCAACAGGTAGCCCACCGTGCCCAAATCGCTCTCGGGACGGACGGATTCGGAGGTGGCGCCCCCGTCAACGATGTAGTCGTACTCCTCCTGTGTCATCCGGCCCTTGCGGAGCCGCGACTGAGGTCCGCTGTACTTCCACACGAAGGCCGCCAAGAAGACCAGGGACAGGACTGCCTGCACCCAGAAAGCCTCGCGCCAGCCCCACGTGGCCACCGTGAAGGCGATCAACGGCAGCCCGAGGACGTTCGCCAGTCGGGTGCCGCTGTCGAAGATGGCCGTGCACAGTCCGCGTTCGGTGCGCGGGAACCACAAGCCCGTGGCTTTCATGGCCCCGGGGAAGGCCGGCGCCTCCGCGACACCGAGCAACACGCGCGCCACAATGATGATCCAGGCGCCGGAGGCAACGGCCGTCAGCACCGAGGCGATGAACCACAAGATGGCGCTGGCCCCCCAGATTTTCTTGACCCCGAAGCGGTCCAGCAGCATGCCGGAAGGGATCTGCATGATCGCATACGACCAAAGGAAGGCGGAGGACAGCACACCAAACTCGGTGGATGTCAGGCCGAATTCATGCGAGAGCGGAGCCTGCGTGACCGATATGGACAGCCGGTCTACGTAGTTGATGAGAATGCCGAAGCCCATCAACAGGGCTATGCTCCAGCGGGCCTTTCCGCGTGGCTTGACCACTACCGTTGAACCGGATGCGGTCGTGTTGGAAGGGTGCATTGATTGTTTGGACATGGGATGCTCCCGGAGGTGTTCCTGTAGCCGGTCCGCGGCTCGGGAATCGGTGCCTGGCGTGGCGGAGCGGAATCTGGATAAGGCCGAGGAGTATGTGTTCGGTACCAATGAAATTGTGGTTCAGCATGCGTGCCTCTTCTTGGGCGAGCACAACTACGCGACGGGCATGGTCCGTAGATCGCTCAAACATTTCGCCACACTCGCGGCTGCCCCTACCTTGATGCTACGTCGCCGCAAGCCCGCGTAGGGCGTTCGCCGGAGGCGGATATTTGAGAGCCGGAGTCATCTCACGTCCCCGGGTGAGTGGTGATGATCAGAGGCTTGTCCGTTGTGCCCGTAGAATGCCGACTGCCTCGAGGGCGGATCCAGCGGCGGTCCCAGAATAATGAACCAAAAATTGCCCAGTCCGCCAAGCATGGAAAACGCGGGAATCAGCGACGGCGACGAACTGATCGTCAGCGGCGCTGGAACCCAAGGACGGATCCGTCGTCGCCGTCTTTGACGGCGAGCTGACCATCAAGCGGCTGCGGATCACCGCCGCAGGCGTGGTGCTACAGGCCTGGAAACCCCTGCCCGGACATCCGCATCCCCGCCCTGGCCGACCTCGTCATTTGGGGCGTCGCCGCACGGTCCCCCACAGACTTTAGTGCGCGCTTTTAGATGCGAACTTTGGGGCTTTACTGGACGCTTTATTGCCTCCTTGCGACGTGTCAGCGCCTCCCGGTTACGCCCGCGTCTGCACATCGGTAACTGCCTGTCCCCGGGCGCTGAGCCCCCAGTCTCCCACCGGGCACGGCGCTCGGGCCCCTTCACATGCGGGGATGGCTTCAGATCCAGTCGTCTGAGACGCCCGGGACTGTGCCGTCCCGGTGCACCGCGACCATCTGGGCTGCGCTCATCCCCCTCAGGTACCCCTCGGCTGCCTGCGCGGCGGTGATCCCCGCGTCGACGAGCCTCATCAGGTCGTGCTCGTCCGGCAAGGCTGACAGCCCCGCCGCGCGCGAGACCCCGGCCAAAACCTGCGCCCCAAACAGGATCAGGCGACGCTCGACGTCGAGACCGCGCCTCTCGCCGTCGGCGGCACGCGAGAGGCCGTTGGCAAGCCTCATGGTGCGGGCATCCCGTGGGACCTGCGCGGCGAAGTCGCCGCCGTGCCGTACAGCGAGCCGGTAGACGCCTGTCTTGACCTCGCTCGGCGTCGCCGGGCCGATCCCGAAATACTCGATCCAGCCGCTGATGTCCTCGGCCCGGACTGGCTGGCCTGCACCGGACTTCAGGCTGGCCAGCAGCCCACTCAGGGTACCCTCGTCGTCCTCGGCGTCGAGGAACCGTGAGATGCCGATCTGGAGGATGTCTCGCAGATCGATCCTGCGCTCCTGCACGGCGGCCCAGACCGTCTTGTTCCTCCGGAGCTTGCCGAGCAGGTCTTCCCCCAGCTTCTCCCCGAAGCCCTCCGGGTCCTCATAGAAGGACAGCGGGGAGTGCTGGAAGCGGTCGAGCACCTCCGAAGGCATCGCCGCACAGCGTAGCGCGGCCTCCGCGGCGTCGTGGTTGTCCTCAACGAGATCATCGAGCCCTTGCTCTTCGAGGAAAGCGACGGCCTCGTCCGCCGTCGTGATCCCCGCGTCGAGCAGGGCCACAGTAGTCTCCGGGGACGCCACGCAGAGGACCTCACAGAAGTTGTAGGGAGTGGCCGTGAACTCGAACTCGGCCTTGCGCCCGCCGTGGCTCGTCCGCTTGGCGAGGGCGTCCAGCAGGCTGTTGCCACTCGGGAGGTCGCGAGCGCACGTCTCCACGACGCGGCGGTGCACATCGTACGACGGAGCGTCCGGGAACCTCCTCCCCGGCACGGGATCGCTGCCCATACATCCGAGACTAGACCCTTCCCGCACAGTCAGTGGTCCTCGGGACGGGAACCGCAGATGCCTTGAGAGGCATGGCCGACCGATTTCGTCTCGTCCCGGTGGGCCAACGGCCGATTCTCATTTGGCCTCTCTTGGCTTTAAAATTGGGCATGGTTTACCTTGTCGTTTTCGCCCTCGTCGTGATGGCAGCCGTGCTCTGGCTTATCTTCATCATCGGCCGCGGCATTTTCAGACTCTTATCCTCAGCCATCGACTTCTTAGGAACCGAGTGGCCGAAAAAAGGACGCCCGTCCGCACCAGCCCTCAGCCCCGGGATCTGTGTCCGCTGGACGCCCGCTCGCCGCTATGAGGCGGCCCGCGACTTGGCTGACTGGCAGATCCGTTTCGACGCCACGCTTTCGGGTGTCAGCGCAGCCTGATGTGGCTGCGGTCTTCCCTGCCGACGTCGGACGGCCGGCGGCCGGCGTGCATCTCCGTCCAGGAACAGCTCCCCCACCGTCCGGGAATGGACGACGGCTTACCGGCTGGGCCCGTCCAGCCAGGAGTGGACACCGGTGAAAATGTGGGAACGAAGGACAGGCACCTGCTTACGTTTGCCCTATGCCTGCTGATCCCTCTAATCGGCACTGCGGGGTGCGCCTACGAATACTCCGAATCCGCGCGCACCCCGACAGCTGGCTCCGGACCCGTCTACACACCAACAGCTGACCCGGTGCCGGCAACAGGTGCCCCGAAGCCATACAGCAATCCGCAGGTCCTGGCCCGGGAAGCCAAGAACTACGCTGAGCTGGACCGGCTCCTCGGGGCATTGCCGGAGCAATTCCTCCTTTCCGATGTGGGGCCACTGGACGGCCCTCTCCGGGGCTTTGGCAGTACCGAGAAGGTGTCTGCGGCCGGGCAGTACACCGTCACCGCCGCCTGTGTTGGCGCTTCCGGCGCGAAGGTTGCCGTCGGACAGGAACATCCCGGCGCACCCTTCCGGCCGGCGGAGCTCTCGCTGGATTGCGCCGGGGCCACCTCACAGGTCATCGCACTTCAGCAGGGGTACGTTTTCGCACATCTTTTGCTGCCCGGCCCGGGCGATACGCCCTGGACGGGGGCGGTGGGCGGTGTACGTGTGACCGGGCCAAGCTGAAGCACATCACTCCCGCACGTCGCCAGGCTCCCCGTAGTCCTTGAGCTCGCCGGCGGCGATCCGCGCCGCCGTCCGCCGGCAGGCCGCGGCATCCCTCTTTCGTCCGCCCGTTCGTTTGTGCGGACAGGAACGCGATGTGAGGGGTCAGCATAACCCCGGGGTGTTCCAGCAGGGGGTGGTCCGGGGCCGGTGGTTCATGGTCCAGGACGTCAAGGCCTGCGCTGGCGATGTGGCCGGCATCGAGCGCCTCTTTGAGGGCTTGGCTGTCGATCAGGCCGCCGCGGCTGACGTTAATGATGAATGACCCGGCTTTCATGCTGGCCAGCATCGTGGCATCGAACAACTGCGTGGTGTCTGGTGTCAGAGGTAAGTGCAGGGAGATGAGGTCGCTGCTGAGCACCATTTCTTCCAGGGAACACCGTTCCACGCCGAGTTCGGCAAGGCCGGGGTCCCCATCCGGGATGAAAGTATCGTAGCCGGCAATGCTGCCGAAGACGGGCCGGGCCAATTCGATGAAGTGGCGCCCGATCCTGCCCAGGCCAAGAACCCCCAGACGGGCCTGGCTAAGCCGGATCGGCGATGTTCCACCCAGTAGTCCGTTGTGGCCGCGTGCTGGAAGAAGTTGATGTTCCGTACGGTCGCCAGTGCCAAAGTCAGGGCGTGGGTGGCGACTTCCTCGGTTGCCACAGATGGGAGATTGCTGACCCAGATCCCTGCCCGGGTGGCTGCCCCAACGTCAACATGGTCCGAGCCGGCGGAGAGCAGGGAGATGAGCTGCAGGCGTGGCAGCGCGGCTATGGTCGCGGCATCCACCGGAGCATAGCCGACGAGCAGCACATCGGCGTCGGCCGCCTGTTCCCTGATGCTCACAGGATCGACGATGTCCAGGAACCGGACTTCGAAGCCTGCTTCTTGGAGGGAACGGATACCGGGTTGGGGGTCCAGGTCGTCTGCGTCCGTATACACGGCAATCGGGCGCATGGGGCTCCTTGGGTAGTGACGTTGATGGGTTGCTGGTTGGGGTGACGCCCCGCCATGCTGTCGTGGCCAGCGGGAGGTCACCGGGTCAAGGCTTCTGCTAGAGGTGCGTGGCAGGGGTGCGGGTGGGTACGGAGGCCGGGTATTCGTCGCTTCCGGCGAGCCGGCGTTCCCAGGTGCGCATCACGGTTGGGTCGGTGCGCGGGGTGGCGAGTGAGACGGCGATGTAGGCCTCGGCGGCGGCGATGAGTCCGCAGTAGATCGGTTCGTTGGCGTAAATGCCGTCCAGCGGTACGGCGGCGTTCGCTTCGAGGCAGATCATGGTGCCCAGCGTGACGACGGTGCCCACGGCCATGGATGCTGCCGCGCCCAGTCCTGTTCCGCGTTTCCAGAGGAGGCCGCCCAGTATGGCCACAAGCAGGCCGCCGACGAGGATGTCGTAGGCAATGGTCAGGGATGTGTCCGAGAGTGCTGCCGCCCGATAGGTGATCGGTCTGCGAGCCGTGTGTACGGTACTGGTATGGCTTCTCCGCAGACGCTAAGCGAGGCCGAGCGCCGTGTCGTCGCGGCTTGGGCCGCGGACTGCGCTGAGCGGGTGGTGGCCTTATTTGAGGCCGAGGCGCCAGCAGATGGTGGCCCCCGCGACGCCATCGCCCGGGCCCGGGCCTTCGCTCGCGGTGAGCTCAGTGCCGCCGAAGAGATCCGCCGGCGGTTTGTGGCCGGCCGTGCCGCACGTGAGGTCTACGGCCCTGCTGCCGTGGCGGCCGCCCGGTCCGCCGCGCAGGCCGCAGCCGTCGCCCACATGGGAGCGCACGCCTTGGGGGCAGCCGCGTATGCCGCGAATTCGGCCGGGCTCGCGGCGCCCGATCGGCCCCGGGCGGTCGACGAGGAGGTCCGCTGGCAACTTGAGCACATGAGCGCCCAAGCCCGGTCCGCGCTCCGGCACCTGCCACCGCTGGGTGCGAATTCCGCCGGTCCGCTGGGGCCAGGACTTCTCGCGTCCGGAATCCTCGCCTCGATCATCCGCGCGATCCAGACCGACCTGGCCCGCCCCGACCAGACTGCATCCTCCAGCTGAATCGAGCCGGATGGGGGCGATCAGCTGCTGTGGTTCTGCTGGTTTGCTTGCTAGTGATGGGCCGCTCACAGAGTGCGCCAAGGCAGCGAGCGTGTGGGAAATTTCGTTGTTCGACAACGCCGGTTGGCGAGCGGATACTGAAGAACCATGAAGCCTACCCAAAGCGGGTTGCGCATCCAGCTTCTCGGCTCGTTCATCGTGTACGTCAACGGGAACGCCGTCGAGAACAGCCGCTGGCGGCTGCAGAAGGCAAAGGCCGTGGTGGCGATGCTGGCGTTGGCGCATGGTCAGCGTGGCCGTCGCGAGCAGGTACTGGACCGCCTGTGGCCTGACATGGAGCCGGTCGCCGCCGCACGGAATCTGCATCAGACCCTGTATGTCGCTCGCCGTACGCTCGCTGGCGCTGGAGCCGGCAGCGACGGGCTGCTCGCCATCCGCGGTGAAGTGCTCGTGCTGGATGACACCGGCCCGGTCGACGTCGATGCCCTGCAGTTCGAGCGTTCGGCCGTGGCAGCGTTGGCTGCAGGTGTCGAGGCAAGCCTGCGCGATGCGGCCGACTTGTACAGTGGTGATCTTCTGCCGGAGCTGCCGGATGCGGATTGGCTAACGACACGCCGCGATGAGCTCCGGGAAATCCATCGCGAAGTACTGGTGAAACTGGCGTCCATGGTGGCGCAGCGCGCACCGGAGGAAGCGTTGGTCATCCTCACCCATGCGCTCGAATCCGATCCCGTCCACGAGGGAGCCGTGCGCGCGCAGATGGAGGTGCTGGCTGGAATGGGCCGGCGGTCTGAAGCATTGGCACGATATGAGCGGCTGGTCGACGACCTCCTCGACGCGTTCGGGACCGACCCGGACACCCGGACGATGGGGCTGTTTCGCGAGTTGTTGACCGGTTCGCCGCCCGAGGAGCGCCTCCACCAGCCCGCCGGCGTGACCGGCAAAGACGATGCCATCGGTTATCTGCCATCCCCGTTGACAAGCTTCATCGGGCGCGAGCGTGAGCTCGTTGACGTCGAGCGGCTGATGGGCCATGCTCGCCTGCTCACCCTCACCGGGGCTGGCGGCAGCGGCAAGACCAGACTGGCATTGGAGGCCGCGAAGACAGTTCGTCCTGAGTACGTGGACGGAGTCTGGTTCGTCGACCTCGCGGCCGTCGGGGAGTCGCTGCTGGTGGCCGATGCCGTAGCCGAGGTCCTCGGGTTGGATTCCGGCGCGGCACCCAGCCGCGTGCAAGCGCTGGTCGACCAACTGCGGCGACGCTCGCTGCTCCTCGTGCTGGACAACTGCGAACACCTGCTCGCGGCCTGTGCACAACTCGTCGTCGCGCTACTTGACGGATCCCCTGGGGTTAAAGTGCTGGCCACCAGCCGGGAGCCACTCCATGCCGACGGGGAGTACACCTACCGGGTGCCGTCATTGCCCCTGCCCCCGCCCCTGCGGACCGACGCTCTCGACCTGACCGTGCTGGGCCGTCTGCCCTCCGTCCGGCTTTTCGTTGAGCGGGCAGCGCAGGTCCGGCCAGGTTTCGCGCTCGACGCAGACAATGCGCAGGGGGTGACAGAGTTGTGCCGACGGCTCGACGGGATGCCGCTGGCCCTGGAATTGGCCGCGGCCAGAACCGCCGTACTCGAACCCGCCGAGATCGTCCAGAGATTGGGCGATGCTTTGTCCATGCTCGGCGGCGGAACCAGCGGCGTCACGCGGCACCAGACGCTGCGTGGCACCTTGGAATGGAGCCACGAACTGCTCACCAAACCGGAGCAGGTTCTGCTGCGCCGGCTGTCTGTGTTCGCGGGTGGTTTCACCCTCGACGCCGTGGTAGCAGTCTGCGCTGACGCGCCGCTCCAGCAGATCGAACTGCTGGACCTGTTGGCCAAGCTGGTGGACAAGTCTTTGGTGGTCACCGAAAGGAGGGGCGCCGGGACCCGATACCGGCAATTGGAGACAGTCCGCCAGTTTGGCCACGAGAATCTCGATCATGCAGGTGAGGCGGCTCAACTCGCGGCTGCGCATTGCGCCCACTTCCTTGCCGTCGCCGAAACCCACAATCCCGAACGGGCCACCGGGGTGGTCATCGAACAGCCCAAGTTGCTCGACCGCGAGCACGACAACCTGCGCGCTGCGCTGCGCTGGTCGTGCGCCCACGAGCCCCAGACCGCCCTCCGGCTCGCCGCCAGCCTGTGGCGGTTCTGGTTCGTCCGCGGTCACGCGGTCGAGGGAGCACGTTGGGTCGAGCGTGCCTTGGCGGTGGCTCCCGACTCGACCCGTTCTCGCGCGGCCGCTCTGATCGGCCTGACCGGGCTGGACAGCCGGCAGGGCCGCAGCGATCGGCATCGGGCGCTCGGCGCGGAGGCCCTGGCAATCATGCGGGAGATCGGCAACCCCGACGAAGTGGCGATGGCCCGGATCATTGAGACCTCGCTCGCCTGGAGCACTTTCGACTTGGACGAGGCCGAACAGCTGGCAGCCGACGTGCACACCGAAGCGGCCGAGGGTGGCAGACCCGAACACTGCGCTGCCAGCAGTTGGCTGCTCGGCCAGTGCGCATTGTCCCGGGAGGACGGGCCGCTCGCCGCCCGTCACCTAAACACCTGCCTGAGCGAACTCGCACAGTCTGAGACCCGCACTCCACCCTTCCTGCCGGTGATCACGCCCAGCCTGCAACTGGTCCCGATCGCCGGACGGTTGGTCCCCTGCGTCGAGGAGACCCTGCTGTTGGGCCGGCGGGTTGGCGTCATCCAAGCCAAAGGCTACGTGCTGTCCGCGATCGGCTACGCGGCCAGGCTTTCGATGGACACGCAGTCTGCGATATCCGTCATCACGGATGCAGCCGAACATTTCGCCGAGTTAGGGGATGACCTGGCTAGGGCGCAAACACTTCACCAACTTGGCTGCATTCTCCGCGACTGTGGCAACCACAGCGCGGCCGATGAGGCCCTGTCCTTGGCGCGTGAGCTTCGGCTCGGCCTGGGCGACCGGCGCGGCGAGCTGCTGACCGAGATTAATATCGCTCTGCTCCGCGCCATGGGTGGTGATGTCGACCGCGGCCTGACAGACGCTCGGCGTTGCCTTTCAGGGTTCGAGTCCGCGGGAGATCAGGTGGGGATGGGCGCCACGCTGACCATTCTCGGTGCCGCCGAACTGATCTCCGGGGAGGTCCGGGCAGCGCGGGAAATGTACAGGCAGGCAGCGGAAAGGGTTGCCCCATGGCGGCGGCACACTGGCTGGCAACGGTTGATGGTGGCAGAACTATCCAACGAGCTCGGCGACCCGCATCGGGCGGCCCGCGAAATTGACAGGGTTGGGGCGATTTTCGACCGAACAAGATGCGTCGTCGCCGGGCGGCGCCTGGCCGCACTGCGCAGGCGGGACTCCGATGATGATGTTGAGACGGCGTTGAGTGCTCGTTGAGGACGGTTCACTAGCGTTACTCCTGGATCTGACAAATGGATCTGACAAACAAACAGCAATCAGGAGGAACGCATCGTGACAACGACGCAGACTGGGCCGACCCGCACTGGCGAGGCCACTATCGCCGAGTTCGCCGCGGGCTTGCGCGGCACGGTCGTCCGGCCAGGGGACGCTGACTACGACCACGAACGCAGCATCTGGAACGGGGCCCACGACCGCCGTCCGACGCTCATCGCACGCTGTGCGGGGGTGGCGGATGTGATCCGCACGGTCGATTTCGCGCGCAGCGAGGGGTTGCCGTTGTCGGTTCGCGGCGGTGGCCATTCGATCCCCGGGTTTTCCACCGTCGACGACGGTATCGTGCTGGACCTTTCGCTGATGAAGGGGGTCCAGGTGGACCCTGCCCGCCGCCGTGTGGCGGCACAGGCAGGGTGTACCTGGAAGGACCTGGATGCAGAGACCCAGCAATTCGGGCTAGCGGTGACCGGTGGCCTGGTGTCCTCGACAGGCATCGCCGGCTTCACCACCGGCGGCGGCATCGGCTGGCTCGTGCGCAAGCACGGGCTGGCAAGCGACAACCTGGTCGGGGCCGACGTCGTCACCGCTGACGGGCAGTTTGTTCACGCCAGTGCCGACGAGCACCCCGATTTGTTTTGGGGACTGCGCGGCGGCGGCGGCAATTTCGGTGTGGTGACGTCCTTCGAGTATCAATTGCACGAAGTGGGGCCCATCGTCCTTTCCGGCCTGGTTTTCTACCCCGCAGAAGAGGCGGAGCAGGTGTTGCGCGGCTATCGGGCGGCCTGCGCGGCGGCCCCCGATGAGCTGACCACGCTGGTCAACATGACCACGGCGCCGCCGGTCCCGTTCCTGCCAGAATCAGTTCACGGGAAGCCGGTCATCGCTGTGGGAGGGTGCTGGGCCGGCGATCTCGATGCCGGCGAGGCCGCCACCGCCCCCTTCCGGTCATTGGGCACGGTCATCGCCGATGTGTTCGCGGCCAACCCGTACGCGGGGTGGCAGCAGGCGCTCGATCCGCTGTACCCGCGGGGCGTGCACAACTATTTCCGCTCGGCATTTCTGCGGGCCGACGACGACGCGTCCGTCCGCGTGCTGCTGGATTCGTTTGCGGCATTGCCCAACACCATGACGGAGATTCACCTGCACCACCTTGGCGGCGCGGTCGGCCGGGTTCCGGCCGAAGCAACGGCGTTCGCACTCCGCGACCAAGAATTCATCGTCAATGTTATTGCGCGCACGCCGACGGCGGAAGGCTTCGCGGATGTCGTCGAATGGGCCCGGGGCGTGACGTCCGCGCTCGGTCCGGAGGCGGCGGCCTACGTGAATTTCACAGGTGAAGCGAATACGGCGCTCGTCCGGGCGTCGTACCCGGCGGATACATACCGGCGGCTCGTGGAACTGAAGAACGAATACGACCCCACCAATCTATTCCGGTTGAACCAGAACATCGCCCCCACGGTGTGACAGCACTGCCTGTGTGAGTTGAGGCAGGGAGATCCCGGGTTTCCGGAGATCTCCCTGCCTGTCTCGTGTCAAGCAGGCAAGGAGCGAGCCACAAAGCAGCAATGGCAGGAAACTCACTCCGGTGTGGACACCGTACACTCTTGAACAGTCACTGAAGCGGCTGGTGAGTCGAGCGGCTGGTCGGGAGGACCTGATTCGGGAGTTCCGATGAGCCTCAGGCTTCCGGCAGTCGGGCTTCCGATTTCTATCAGGACCGGGCCGAAGGCGAGCCCGGCGGGGTGGTTGTGGAGGGTTCGCCCTGGACTGGCCGGACCTCCGGCGCGGTCGCTTCCGCACGATCCGGCGCCGACGCGGCCGTGTGTAGCACACGCCATACGGTTATCCCGGTGAGCACGGCCGCAAGGGCGGCGCCCACGATTAGCCACGGTTTCCCTGTCCATCGTCTTTGGGCATTGCCGGCTACCGGCGTTCCTACCTCGGGAATGATCCGCGCAATGCGCTCGTGGACCCGCGGGGTCACCGCTTCCACTCCCCCGGCCAGTTCGTCGGCAATGGCCCTCAACGTGGCTTGGAGCCGGGGCGACGCTACGTCGATGCCGGCATCAACTTGTCCCAGCGCACGGCGGAGGGCTGATTCGACACCGGGTGTAGCCCATTCCCTGCCCTTTGCCAGACTGGCGATAAGGTTCTCTTGGAGATTCCGGGCTTGAGCCGCCCGGTCAGTTTTTTCGGACCCACGCATAACGGCCTCCACAGGGTAATAAGTGTGAAGCCTAGCCTAGGGTTTGATCCACGTTATGAACAGCTTTGATTTTCAACCTCGTCTGCACCTTCCGTGCAGGATCTCCGGCATGCGCCGCGCGTCTGAGCGGTGACAGACAAGGCGCCTCCCCTCTCCCGTCCGCTCCTCAACGCAACATCCGAAGCCTGCCGTCCTGGCGAACACCGGCTTTCGTCCGGGAGCACCCGTCATTCACGGAGGCCGCGGCGTGGGTGGCCGGACGCGACTAACTGCGCAGCGTGGAGTACCGCTGGAAGAACAGGGCCAACGACTCGGCCAGGGCACTGATCTCGCCCGGGTCGACGCTCTCGTTCGGTGCATGGATGAGCGCGAGCGGTTCCTCGACGCCCAACAGAATGATTTCCGCGTCCGGATACGTGTCGGCGAACACGTTACAGAGTGGGATCGATCCCCCTTGCCCTAAGGTTGTCATCGGCCTTCCGTAAGCCTCGGACATTGCGGCGCTCATAGCGTCGAAGGCCGGGCCGCCCACTGCTGCCTGGAAGGGGGACCCGATGGCCTCCAGGTCCACCGCGACATGGACTCCCCAGGGTGCGGCGGCCTTGAGATGGCCGACCAAGGCCGTGTTGGCGTCGGCGGCGGCCATGCCTGGCGGGACGCGCAGGTTCAGTCGCGCGGAAGCCCGCGGCACGATCGCCGCCGTCGAGCCCGTCACCGGCGGGCAGTCAATTCCGAGCACTGTGAGAGCGGGGCGGGCCCAAAGCATGTCCGAGACACTGCCGTCTCCCAACAGCGAGACGCCATCGAGCACGCCGGCGTCGCCGCGGAACTGTTCAGGTGGATAGGGTGCGCCCGTCCAGGCCTGGGTGTTGTCCAGGCCGGTGACAGTGGTGTTGCCTTGCTGGTCCCGGAGGGATGACAACATGGAGATCAGCGCGGCCAGGGCGTCCGGGGCTGCACCGCCGAACATGCCCGAGTGGAGTTCAGACGTCAAGGACTCCACTCTCACCACAACATTGACCATCCCGCGCAGGGTCACGGTCGCCGCGGGGTGTCCCACGGCGGCGTTGCCGGTGTCGCAGACCAGGATGGTGTCGGCACCTAGCAGCCTTGGATGGCTCGCCACAAACGCCTCCAGCCCGCCGGTGCCCTGTTCCTCCGAGCCTTCGACCACCAGCTTCAAGTTCACCGGCACGTCGTTGCCGAGCGCCCTCAGTGCCAGCAACTGGGCCAGAATGTTGCCCTTGCAGTCGGCGGCGCCGCGTCCGTACCAGCGGCCGTCTACTTCAGTGAGTTCGAAGGGCGGGGTGCGCCATGCGGCATCATCGAGGGGTGGCTGCACGTCATAGTGCGCGTAGAGGAGCACGGTGGGAGCATCCGGATCGGGGCCCGGCCTCGAGCCAACCACAGCGTCCGAGCCGTCCGGCGTCCTCTCGAGGTGGGCATTCGCAAATCCGAGCTCGGCGAATTTGTCCAGGACCCACTGCGCCGCCCTTGCGCACTCCTCGGGGGGAAACTGCCGCGGGTCCGCCACCGAGTGGATGGCCACGAACCCGGCGAGCTCGCCCTGAGCCGGACGCATCAGATCGGCAATGCGGGAGCGGAGGTCCACGGCTCATCCACCGCCCGAGTTGTAGGTATTGAGGCCCTCGATGAACTGCTGGAAATCTGCCAGTTTGTCCGGGCAGTAGATCTTGATAATCGCGAGCTCGCCCTTGGCGACGCGGTCGTTCGCGATCACCGGCCTGCTTCCGGGCCCGGTCGCACCGTTCGTCAGCTGGCTGTGGAAGGTGGCCCGGCTCAGCGCGTCGTTCGGGTTCGCGCAGACCGCGCCGCCGTCGTCGCCAAGCACCCGGGCTATCTGTTCGCGGGAGGGGGCCGTCCCTCCGGACGCATTGATCTCCGCGATCAGCTGGTCGGCCTTCGCCAGGGACTGCTGCGTCTCCCTCGCATGCCGGAACATCACCAGGGCAGTCACGGCGAACAACACGAGCAAGACCATGGAGACGATGTAAATGACCGAGCGGCCCCGCTTGGTTGAGGACTCCATGTGCGTGCTCATGACTCTGGCACCTCCGTCTGCGCCTCTTGTTCAGGCAGCTTCCAGGACGGCTTGCGCAACTTGTAGAAGAGGAACGGAACGAGCAGGCCGAGGCCCAGCGCGCCGCCGGCGACGATCAGGAAATAGACGAGCGGATCGCCGCTGCCGAATTGCGACGGCGGGACGAACCCGACGAGAAGGGCGGCCAGGGAGGCTGCGAATCCGACTCCGCACAGCCCGATCAGCATCGGTGCCCGGTAGCCACGCGGGTGGTCGGGGTCGTTGCGGCGCAGCCGGACCGCGGCGATGAACATCAGCAGGTACATGATGAGGTAGACCTGCGTGGTGATCACCGAGAAGATCCAGTACGTGCTCGAGACATCCGGAATCAGCGCGTAGCCGAGCGCGATCACGGTGGTGACGAGCCCCTGGACGACCAGGAGGTTCTGCTGGACGCCGTTCTTGTTCAGCTTTTGCAGGAACGGCGGGAGGTAGCCTTCCTCACGCGAGATCAGCAGCAGGCCCTTGGACGGACCGGCCAGCCACGTCAGCATGCCGCCGAGTGAGGCAGCGACCAGCATGATACCGAGGATCGGCGTGAGGCCCTGCATGTTGAAGGACGCCAGCACCGCGTCGAAGGCCTGCATGACACCCGCTGTGAGGGAGAGCTGATCGGCCGGGACGATCCAGCTGATCGCCAGCGCCGGCAGGATGAAGATCAGCAGTACGAGTCCCATGGCCAGGAACATCGACTTCGGATATTCCTTAGGCGGGTCCTTTAGCGAGGACACGTGCACCGCGTTCATCTCCATGCCGCTGTACGACAGGAAGTTGTTCACGATCAGCACCAGGCTGGCCAGCCCGGCCCACTCGGGGAAGAAGTTTGCCGCGGTCATCGGAGCGGCGGACGGATTGCCCTGGCCCAGGAAGACCACACCCAGGATGACGAGCAGGGCGCCCGGGATCAGGGTGCCGATGATCAGGCCACCGCCGGCCAGGCCTGCCACACCCTTCGTGCCGCGGGATGAGACATACACGCCGGCCCAATAGAACACCACAATCACCAAGGCCGTCCACACGCCGCTGCTGGCCAGCGCCGGGTTGAAGACGTAGGCGAGCGTGCTCGCGACGAATCCCAGCAGGGTCGGATAGTAGAAAATCGTCATCGCGAACTGGCACCACACCGCCAGGAAGCCCATCGGTTTGGAGATTCCGGACGATACCCAGTTGTAAATGCCACCCTTCCAGCCGGACGCCAGCTCGGCGGACACGAGGGAGGTGGGCAGAAGGAAGACAATCGCGGGAACCACGTAGAGGAAGACTGAAGCGAGGCCGTAGACGGCCATGGTCGGGGCCGCACGGAGACTGGCCACCGAACTGGTGGTCATCAGTGCCAGGGCCACCCAGGAGATCCACACGACCGGAGGAGCCTTCGGCCGGGTCACTGCCTGCTCGCTCACGTAAGCCACGTCCTTGGGCGCCCCATGGTCTGCGCCACGGGCCAAGCGGAACTAAACCGCTTGGGGCGAGTAGTAGACGGTTTGCACATGCCACTGCCCCCTATCACACAAAGTGCTCGGTGCCTACAGCATGGACCTAGGAATTAGCCGGGAATAGTCCCCAACTCCCCTATACGCCAGGTCGCCGGAGTGCTAATTCGGGCGGCTCCGGGTGCGCTTCCAGAGCAGGCCGTTGGTCAGGGCCTAGGAAGAACGACCTCCAGCGCGGCGTCGTGGCCGGTTCATTGACGAGTGCCGACGCGGAGCAAGCGCCGAGGACGATCGGGCGGCGCCGGGCTCTCTTGGACGCTGCGCGTCGTTTCGATGGAGCTTATGAGCCCGTGGTTTGAAAGGTCCATGACAACGTCCTCACCTCACGTCGGTAGCCACCTTCCGGCGTGCTTTTATCCGGGATATTCTGGGGAAATCAGCAGCGCGAGCGGGCCTGATCGTGGCTCGTGGAGGAGGCTGCATAGCTTCATTGGCAGCCGCCCTGCAGCAGCAGGGCTGGAGGCCTTCCTGTTAGGAGCTGCCTTGAATTCTTCAATGACGAGACCACCCAGCCGGTCTGGCGGCGTTCAAAGGACGTTCGGCGTCGAGGAGGAATTCCTGCTCGTCGATGCCACGACAGGGCAGCCCGTACCCGCCGCGGAAGCGTGCTTGGCCAAGGCCCCGCAGCGCCCTGAAACCAGTGCCGGCCCATTCTTGGCTTTGGAGGTCCAGCAAGAGCAACTGGAGGCCGTTGGCCCTGTCTGTTCCACGCTGCAGGAGGTGATTGCGGGCATCCGGGAGGGCCGGCGGCTTGCCGACGAGGCGGCCCGTTCGGTGGGTGCACGAGCGGTCGCCGTGGCCACCAGTCCCGTCCCGGCCACTCCTACTCTCGTACCGCAGCCCCGATTCCTGAACATGGCAGCCCGGTTCGGGTTAACGCTCCGGGAGCAACTCACCTGCGGCTTCCATATTCATGTCGGTATCACCGACGGTGAGGAAGGGGTGGCAGTCCTGGACCGAATCCGGGTCTGGTTGCCCGTGCTGCTGGCGCTGAGCGCGAACTCCCCTTTCTGGCAGGGTGCCGACACCGGATACTCAAGCTTCCGCTACCAGGCTTGGAACCGCTGGCCGACCGCCGGGCCCAGCGAAAGGTTCGGATCAGAGCGGGAATACCACCGGTATGTGCAATCCCTGCTGACGACGGGCGTACTCCTCGACGAAGGCATGGTGTACTTCGACGCGCGGCTCTCCCGGAACCACCCGACGGTTGAGGTGCGCATTGCCGACGTCTGCATGGAGGCATCACACGCGGCCGCGATTGCCGCGATGGTGCGGGGACTCGTTGAACGGGCTGCCCAGGAATGGCGCGCCGGGATTTCTGTGCCCCGGCTGTCCGCCGGGCAACTGCGCATGGCGGCGTGGAAGGCGAGTCAATCAGGAGTCGACGACACCCTCCTGCACCCCCTGCTGAACATTCCATGCCCCGCCGGAGAAGCGGTCCAGGTCCTCCTCTCCCATATCCGGCCGGCCCTGGCCGACAGCGGGGACGAGGAGCAAGTGACCTTGGACGCGGCAAGGATCCTGGCCTCCGGCACGGGTGCCCGCCGGCAGCGCGAGATCATGATGAGCACCCAGAGCCTGCCCGCCGTGGTGCTCGAGGCCATCGGACACACCCACGGGACCGCCCCGGCCCCGCATCGCCGGTCACGGCGCCTGCAATCCAGCTGACTGACACAACAGGACACGAAACGAGATCGCTCCTGAAGCCAGGAGCGATCTCGTTCCGGGTCCACGTCAGATCGTGGACCACGTCGGCTGACTAGTGGACGATTCTCATCTCGTGCGAGGTCTGGTTGAGTCGCCGTCCGCCGTCAGGAACGACCGTCACAATGTCCTCGATCCGCACGCCGAACCTGCCCGGCAGGTAAATTCCGGGTTCGATCGAGAAGCACATGCCGGGGTGGAGGACCTGGGTTTCGCCCTCGACCATGTAAGGCGGCTCATGAGTCGTAAGTCCGATTCCGTGCCCGACGCGGTGAATGAAGTAGTCGCCGTAGCCAGCTTCAGTGATCACCGCCCGGGCTACGCGATCGATCTCCTGGCACTCGACGCCTGGCCGCACGGCCTCGAACCCGGCCTGCTGTGCGTGTCTTACGACGTCGTGAACCTCGCGCTCCTCGGCGGTGGGTTCGCCGACGTGCACGGTCCGCGTCGTATCTGATCCGTAGCCGTGTTTGAGGCCGCCGAAGTCAAGCACCACCATGTCGCCGTCCTCGATGATCCGCGGGCCGATCTCGTGGTGAGGGTTGGCGCCGTTCGGACCCGAACCGACGACGGTGAAGTCCACCTGCGAATGACCGAATTGGCGAAGCAGGGCCGCGAGATCAGAGCCAACGTCGGTCTCGCTGCGCCCAGCGAACCGCACCGTGACGATCTCCTCGTACGCCTGGTCTGCGGCCGCGCCGGCAGCCGCCAGCCGCTCGATCTCGTCGTCATCCTTGATCGCCCGAAGCATCGGCAGGGCGGTCGTCATCGAGACGTAAGACGACTTGGGCAGTCGATCCTGCAGGCCCAAGAGGTGCATGGCCCAGGCCGAGTCAGAGACGGCATAACGTCCGGTGCTGGCCATCAGCGTCGCAGATTCCGCGTAGGGGTCGCTCCCGTCGGTCCAGTCCGTGATCCTCAGAATCGAGGCGCCAGCGGCCGCTTCCGCGTCGGGCCTCTCGAGCCTCGGAACGATCATGGCGGGCTCCGCGTCGACGGGGATCACGAGCATGGTGATGCGTTCAGTGATGGCCACGGGTGCATACCCCGTGAGGTACAGGAGGTCCGGTCCGGGAGTGACCAGGATGCCGTCGAGCCGGGCATCCTCGGCGGCGTGGGCTGCTCGCCGCAACCGCTCGGCGAAGTCATCAGCGGTGAACGGAGCCGGCTCGGAAACGCTGCGATGATCACTCATGGTTCGCATTTTCGTGCGCGGGGCATCACTGGTCAACCCATACGGGATCAGCTTCGGGGAAGGAGCGCGCCATTGTCGTCGGAGCCCGCATGGTGGGCGGCATCGCTGATGGGCGCGACGGCGTCCCGGACCCTCTTGCCGCGGGCATAACCAACGAGTCCCAACGCCAGGATGCACCCAAGTGTGCCGAGCGCGAAGGCCTCGAAGGTGAACTGAGAGACACCCCAGGTTGCCTCGAAGTCGTACTCCAGGCCGAAGAGGACCTCAAGTGTTCCCGGGAAGATCGCCACCCACGACCCGATTAGGATCCAGACGAAGCAGATGGCGCCCAGGATGCGGAAACCGGTGTTCGAGACGGGAACCTTGAACGGCCGATCGGCCAGGGGGTACTTGCTCCGAAGCCTGACCACGGCCGGTATCGCCAGAAGGTAGCTGAGGAGGAACGTTGAGATGGCGATGGTCAGGACCACGCCGAACAGTGCGCTGCTGGTCCCGCTGAGCTGCATGGCCGCGAGCATGAACAGCGTAGCCACCACCCCGGAGAGCGTGTTGACCCGGATCGGCGTGCCCAGCTTGGGGTGGAAGCGGCCGAAGAAGCCTCCGAAGAACGAGCCGTCGGCGGCCGCCATGGCCTGCATGCGGTCGCTGATGATCATCCATGCGGCGCCTTGCGACACAAGGACGAAGCAGAAAATCACCGCTGAAATGGCCAACATAACCTCAGCCGCCGGGCCGAACACCGTGTAGACGGTGGCAACTGCGCCGAACAGTCCGCCGATGCCCGTGATCTGGTCGAGCGGCACCACCAGCAGGATCGCCAGGATCGGCAGGAGGTAGCTTGCGGCGGCAATCATCGAAGAGCGGGCGACCGAGATGGGAACATCCTTGGCTGGGTCCTTCATCTCCCCAGCGGCGCTGTTCCCGGACTCGAAGCCAAGGAACGAGAACAGCAGCAGCGGGGTAACGCCAAGGAAGCCAGCCAAGGTGGGTGAGAAGAAGCCCAGTTCGAGTCCGTTGAAACCGTGCTGCAGGCCATAGATCAGGGTGACAATGATGAAGAACGTCAGGAACACGACCTTGAGAATGGCGCCGAGTGAGGGCAGCCATTTACCGTGCTTCAAACTGACGATGGCCGAGGTCACCGTGATCCAGATGAAGGCCAGCTTGAAGATGTAGTCGCTTACGCTGCCGGCCTCCACATGGCCCACGTATTCGGACCACGTTTCCACCGCCACGAACGCCATGGCGCCGCCTACCCAGACCGGCTGTGTCACCCAGGTGAAGAGGGACGTGATGGCTGCGACCACTCGGCCGAATGCCATCTTGGTCCAGACGTACACGCCGCCTTCTTCGGTGAACGCACCGCCTGTCTCGGCGAAAATGAGACCGTAGGGCACCAGGAACGTGACGGCCAGGATGAGTGTCCAGGTGAACGTCTCCCCGCCGAACCCGGAGACCTGGCCCAGGACCTCCACGGAGATGACGGCCGCGACCACCAGCAACAGGATGTCGAAGCGGCCCAGGGATTTCTGCAGATGCTGGCTTTGCTCTTGGGCAAGGCGCGTTGAGGCTATTGGCTGATCCATGATCGGTCCTTTGCTACTGCTTAAGTTTGCTACTGCGCAAGAAGGGTGGGAAGGGCGCCGTCGCGGCTGCGGCTGTAGACAGCGCGGCCTTCGGCGAGTGTGAGTTCGACGCCGATTCCGCCTAGGGCGGGGGCCTCGACGGCATGCGGATCGGCATCGAGCACCACAAGATCGGCGGCCATGCCGACCCGAATGGCTCCCCTCTCGGCGTCGAGCCGGTTGGCGCGCGCGGCTCCGGTGGTGTGGGCGGCGAGCGCCGTCCCGAGGGTGATGGCCTCTGCGGGAAGCAGCGGTTCGTGTTGCGATCGGGCGTCGCGGGCGTGGGGGTCAGCGGGTGGGGCGGTGCGGTTCACGGCAGTGTGGATACCCCACAGCGGGTCAGGACTGGACACCGGCCAGTCGCTGCCTATGGCCAGTTCGACGCCGGCGCTTCGCAAAGTCTCGAAGGCGAAATGCACCCTCTGGTGTGCTTCGTCCAGGTACGGCAGCTTTGTTTCCACAAGCACTGGATCCTGCCGCGCCCAGAGCGGTTGGATGTTGGCGATGGCACCGCTGGCGGCGAATCGGGCGACGTCGGCGGGGTCCACCAGGTCCAGGTGCGCTATTTGATGGCGTGGATCCCAGCCCTTGCGACGGGGAAGGTCCATCGCGTTGATGCAGTCCCGGACTGCTTGGTCGCCTACCGCGTGCAGGTGCAGGTCGAAGCCTGCTGCGTCCACTGCGCGGGTGATCCGTGCCAGCTCGTCCGGTTCGATCAGGCTCATGCCCAGTTCGTGGGGATGCCCCTTGTAGGGCCTGGTCATGGCTGCGGTGAGGTTTTCGCAGACGCCGTCCACCATGATCTTGACGGCCGTGGCCCGGAAGCGTCCGCCTGCCCGTGCCCGGCGTTCCCTGAACAGCTCCACCTGCTCGAGGCCGAGGTCCCGACGCCACCACAGCGCCCCGGTCACGGTGGCAGTCAGCAGGCCATCGGACTCCAGCGCCAGGTAGTGCTCGAATGAATCGGGCATGCCCAGGGCTTGCCCGACGGCGGCGTCCTGCCAGGCGGTCACGCCCAGTGAGTGCAGATAGGCCTGGGCGGTGATGAGCGCCCGGCGGATGTGCTGTGTGTCCGGGTCCGGGATCAGTGCGGAGACGAGGTCGGCGGCGTGTTCAATGAGCATGCCCGTAGCCGCTCCGACCCCGTCGCGGGCGATGATGCCGCCGTCCGGGTTGGGAGCCGTGTCAGTAATTCCGGCAAGCTCGAGCGCGCGTGAATTCACCCAGGCACCGTGTCCGTCATGGCTGATCAGGAACACGGGCCGGTCCGGGACGAGCTCGTCCAAGAGCGCGCGGTGCGGGAAGCCGCCGTCGAAAACGTCTCCATACCAGCCCGCTCCCTGTACCCACTCAGCGTGGGGATTGGCGCGGGCGAAGTCCGCGATCAGGGTGCGGTACTCGCGCAGGGAATGGACGCCGGAGAGATCGCAGCCGAGCAGCTGCAGTCCGCCCGCCAGGGGGTGTACGTGCGCGTCCTGGAATCCGGGGAGCAGGGCTTTCCCTGCCAGGTCAATGTGCTCGGTGGCAGGTCCGCGCCAGGATGCGGCGTCGGCACCGAGGGCCACGATTTTGCCGTCAGCCACAGCAACGGCGCCAGCGCGGGGATGGTCACGGTCCATGGTGTGGACGGGACCGTTGGAGAAGATCCAATCTGCGTGGGTCATGATGCTACTTTCCTACGACTTGGGTTTCAGCGGAATCGGTATGGAGGCGCACCAGAACCGGCGCGGTGCGGGCGATCAGGATGTAGGCAAGGGAACTGACACTGAGTCCCACGAGCCAGGCGATGTCGATTCCACCCATGGCCTCGGCAACTGCGCCCGTGTAGAAGGGAGTGGCCATGAACGGGATCTGGGCGAGAACTCCGATGACAAAGACGATCAGGGAACCGGCGTTCCAGCGACCATAGCGGCCGCCGTCTGCCGCATAGAACTCGTTTACCGCGTAGGAGCCGTGCCGGATGACGTAGTAGTCCACCAGGTTGACGGCGGACCACGGGATGAGCACGTAGAGCAGAACGCTGAGGAAGCTGAAGTAGGAGGACGCAAAACTCGTGGCCGCGGCCAAGGCCAGTGTCACGCCGAGCGCGTGCAGCACCAGGGACGTCACCACGCGGGCTTTGGCGCCGGGGCGCCAGCCGCTGGCAAAGGTCTCCACGAGGGTCAGTGCGCACAGGGCGCTGCAGTAGGCGTTCACGGAGTTTCCGGCGGCGGCCACCAGGGCGAACCCCACGAGGACTGCGGCACCGAGTACGGGACCGAGGATGCCGTTGAGCCCGGTCATCGTGTCCGCGCCGTCTACTGCAATGCCGACGCCGGCACCGAGAACCATCAACATGGCGCTGGAAACTACGCAGCCGAGGTAGGTGCCCCAGAAGGCGCCTCGAGTGCCGGATTTGGCTGGCATGTAGCGCGAGTAGTCAGAAACATACGGCGCGTAGGTCAACTGCCAGACGATGCCGATGGCCAGCATGGCCAGGAAGCCCGTCCAGGTGAATTCGCCGTGGTTCATCCGGGCCCAGAAGTCGCCGCCCGCGAGCAGTGCCGCGAATGAAACCAGCACCAGGGCTCCCACGATGTAGGCGCCCAGGGCTGTCACCTTCCGGACCAGGTTGTAGCCGAAGGCCGCGATGACGAAGCTGAGGACGGCACAGCCGATGATCATGGCGGTTCCGCTGGCTTCCGGCATGAGGGCGGTGATCGAGTCCGAGGAGACGATCAGGTTCGAGGAGAAGTACCCCACGAACATCAGGATCGCCACGAGCACGATCAGGCTGGCGCCCCGTGAACCGAACTGGCCGCGGGCCTGCAGCATCTGTGGGACACCGAGTTGCGGTCCCTGCGCTGCGTGCAATGCCATGCCGATTCCGCCGAGTGCGTGCCCCAGCAGGATTGCGATGATGGAGCTGAGCATGGGCAGGCCAAGGAGTGTGGTGGCCGTCGCGCCGGTGACAACTGTCAGCGGGGTCATGTTCATGCCGAACCAGATGGTGAAGAGTTCCCGGGAGCGGCCGTGCCGCGCTTCGGCTGGGATGGGGGCGATGGACTCTTGTTCGATTTCGAAAAGCCCTGAACGGAGCATCGATTTCATGGATGGTGTCCTTATGACGGTGGAGGGATGCTTGCAGAGTAGGCTCGTGAGCTGAATCACGTAAACAATGGAATCGCGATGAAATTCATCTGTTTTTCAGATGCTCATCCTCAGCCGAACTGGATCCACGTGGTCTTTGGTGCGGTGTAGTTATCGAAGGCATGGAGGGACAGATCGCGGCCGAATCCGGACTGTTTGAAGCCCCCGAAGGGCGTGGTGTTGCCCAGCGCGTCCACGGTGTTCACGGATACAGTTCCGGCCAACAACTCCCCCGCCACCCGGTGGGCCCGGGACAGGTTCGAGGTCCAGACGGACGCCGCCAGTCCGTAGTCCGTGGCGTTCGCCAGCCGCACCGCCTCGCCCTCCGTGTCGAAGGCGTGCAGAACGGCCACGGGCCCGAAGATCTCCTCGCGGTGAACGTCATGCTCGGCCCCAAGGCCACCCAAGAGCGTGGGCTCCAGATAGGCATTAGAGCCCCGGATCTCGCGCCGCTCACCGCCGAAAAGCACCTCACCTTCGGTGCGGCCGCGCACGATCCAGCCTTCGACGTCGTCAGTATGGGCACTGCTGATCAGCGCACCGTTTCCTGCCAGGCCGGCGAGCGGGTCTTCCGGCCGATAGGCGGCCGCGGCGTCGGCCAGCAACGCAGCGAACTCGTCATGGACATCCCGCTGGACCAGGATGCGCGAATTGGCGGAGCAGACCTGGCCCTGGTTGTAGAAGGCGCCGAAGGCCGCCTTCGCTGCCGCTGCGGGGAGGTCGGCCGTGTCCGCAAAGACGATGTTGGAACTCTTGCCGCCGGCTTCGAGGCTGAGCCTCTTGAGGTTGCTGCGGCCCGAGGCCTCGAGCAGGGTCCGCGAGACGGCGGTCGAGCCGGTGAACGCCAGGGTGTCGACGTCCATATGGAGCGCCAGCGCCGCGCCCACTTGCCTGCCGGTGCCGGTGACGATGTTCAAGACTCCATCCGGCAGCCCGGCTTCAGCGGCCAAGTCGGCGAGGCGCAACACGCTCAGGGACGTCTGCTCGGCCGGCTTGAGCACCAGTGTGTTTCCGGCGGCGAGCGCCGGAGCCAGCTTCCAGACCGCGATTTCGAGCGGGAAGTTCCACGGCACAATGGCGGCCACGACGCCCAACGGCTCGCGCGTTACCAGCGCGGCGGCCCCGGGCGGGACGGCGGGCAGTTCCCCGCTTTGCTTGTCTGCCGCCTCCGCGTACCAGCGCAGCGTGGAGATGGCACCAGGCACATCCACGGTAGTGGTTTGCAGGATTGGCTTGCCGCTGTCCAATGTCTCAAGGAGCGCCAATTCGTCGGCATGCTGCTCCATCAGGGCGGCCAGGGCCAGCAGCACGCCCTTCCTCTTTTCAGCTCCCAGACGCGACCACGACGGGAACGCACGCCGCGCGGCGGCCACCGCGCGATCAACGTCGGCGGGACCGCCCGCAGCCAACTCAGCAAGGACGCGGCCATCAACGGGGCTGGTGGTGGGCCGGGAATGTTGTTCGCTCGCGGATGCGCGGCTGCCGTCAATGAAGGCCCTGCCGTCGATGGCCAGAGCGTTCGCCCGGGCGTGCCAGTCAAGGGAAAGAGCGGCGGAAGTGCTGTTCATAGTGGCTCCTGGGGGTTGGGTTTTCGGGGGCGGTTCAGTACGCGGTTGTTAATGTTCGACGGCGGCACGGGCTGCGGCGCCGCTGGTTCCGGACGTCTGGCGTCGGGTCAGGCGAAGGGCCGCTGAAGCGCTCATGAGGCACAGCAGTTCAACGGCGATGAGGGTGAGCATGGCGTGCGCATGGCCCGGCAATGATGCGGTGCCCTCAGTGCGGTGATGGCCCGCGGTGCCTGGCGCCATCAGCAAGACCAGATGGATGAGGACCATGGCGGCACTCATTGCCAACAGGTGCCCGGCCGTACGCCCGGCGCAGCGCCGCCCACTCACCATCGGTGCGGCGCAGGCCAGGCAGGCGACCCCCATGGCTGCCATCCACCACGCCATCGCTCCCGCCGGACCGCTAACGGCCGCCACCAGGTGTGCGGTGGCACTGCCCGCAGCGGCGGTACTGACAATGCCCGCTGGAACCAGGGCGCGGGGGAAGCGCCCAAGGCGCGGGCGGGTTCGCTGGTCCATGGTTCTCCTGGCTGCACGGCGTGGTGTGGGTCAAGGACTTTACGCCGGGCTTGTGAGGTGGGTAACATCAAAGCGTTGGTTGAACAGTTGTACCATCAAAATTCGACTTCAGGAAGTGCCATGACCCTTCAGACCACCCCCTTGGCCCCGCTGGTGCAGGCCACGTTGGCGCAACACCCGCTTGAGCAGCTCTCGGTCGGGGAAATCCACGACGCCCGCCGGATTTTGGCAGAGGCCGGCCTCGTGTCCGACACCACTCGCTTCGCATACCTCGGCCTGATTGAACCGCCGAAGAGTGCCCTCCAAGGCGATGCCATCGATGCCGTCCGCCTGGTCCGGGCGATGCTCTGGGACGCGTCACAATCCCGTTCCCTCGACGTACGCCTCTCCCTGACCACCGGCCTCGTCCTTGACCAGCGCGAGCTGAACCCGGAAATCGACGGTCAACTGCCCGTCCTCCTGGAGGAGTTCGGGATCATCGAGGACATCCTGGCCGAGGACCCGCAGTGGAACGCAGCCCTTGCAGCCCGGGGCCTGACCCCGGCGCAGGTCCGCGTCGCTCCCCTGTCAGCCGGCGTCTTCGAGTATGGAAACGAGGAAGGCAAGCGGCTGCTGCGAGGTTTGGGGTTCCGCCAGGACCACCCGGCAGACCACCCGTGGGCACACCCCATCGACGGCCTGGTGGCCTTCGTGGATGTAGAAAACCGCCGGGTCAACCACCTGATCGACGACGGCCCGGTCCCGGTCCCGGAGGTCAACGGCAATTACACGGACCCCGCGATCCACGGCGAGCTCCGCACGGACCTGAGGCCAATCGAGATCACACAGCCCGAGGGCCCCAGTTTCACTCTGGAAGGCAACCACCTTTCCTGGGCCGGCTGGGACCTGCGGATCGGCTTCGACGCCCGCGAAGGGTTGGTGCTCCACCAACTCCACCACGCGCACAAGGGACGGAGGCGCCCGGTGGTCCATCGCGCGTCGATCTCCGAAATGGTGGTCCCGTATGGCGACCCCTCCCCCTACAGGAGCTGGCAGAACTATTTCGACTCCGGCGAATACCTCGTGGGCCGCGATGCGAACTCACTCAAGCTCGGCTGCGACTGCCTGGGCGACATCACCTACATTTCCCCCGTGGTGGCCGATGACTTCGGTAATCCGCGCACCATCGAGAACGGCATATGCATCCACGAGGAAGACGCAGGAATCCTCTGGAAACACACGGATGAGTGGGCCGGCTCCAACGAGGTGCGCAGGAACCGCCGCCTGGTGGTCTCCTTCTTCACCACCGTAGGCAACTACGACTACGGCTTCTACTGGTACCTCTACCTGGATGGCACCATCGAGTTCGAAGCGAAGGCAACCGGCATCGTGTTCACGGCAGCGCTCCCGGACAAGAATTACGCCTACGCGTCGGAGATTGCCCCGGGCCTTGGCGCTCCGTACCACCAGCACCTCTTCAGCGCCCGGCTGGACATGATGATCGACGGCGCCGCGAACCGTATTGAGGAACTGGACCTCGTGCGCCTGCCGAAGGGCCCTGGCAACCCGCACGGCAATGCGTTCACACAGAAGCGCACCCTGCTGGCCCGCGAATCTGAAGCTGTGCGCGACGCCGATGGCGCCAAAGGCCGTGTGTGGCACATCAGCAACCCGGACTCGCTGAACCATCTCGGCCACCCGGTGGGCTACACGCTCTACCCGGAAGGCAACCCCACTCTGGCCATGGCGGATGATTCCTCGATCGCATCCAGGGCTGCATTCGCCCGACACCACCTCTGGGTCACACGGCACGCGGAGGAGGAGCTTTACGCGGCAGGCGACTTCGTCAACCAGCACCCGGGCGGCGCCGGGCTTCCCGCCTACGTGGCACAGGACCGCGACATCGACGGGCAGAACCTGGTGGTGTGGCACTCCTTCGGATTGACCCACTTCCCGCGCCCGGAGGACTGGCCCATCATGCCTGTGGATACCACCGGCTTCACACTGAAACCGCACGGCTTCTTCGATGAGAACCCAACACTGAACGTGCCGCCGTCGGCTGCCGGCCACTGCGGCACCGGAAACGACGGCGCGAATACCGCCCCGGGAGGCACCGCCGTCGGGCATTCCGGTCCCGGCCACTGCGCGCACTGAACCTGCGGGCACTGTCCGCGGTCACTACCGCGGGGGCGCGCAGACGCGTCCCCGCGGTGGTAGGGTGCTCACGGTCCCAGCCATGAACCGCCGCGAACGAAGGAGCAGCATGCCCCGCTTGGTCGATCACCAGGAACGGCGCCGTTCCATCATCGAGACCACGTGGCGGTTGATCGCGGGGCAGGGCATCGAGCATGCCAGCATGCGGGACATTGCACGGGAATGCGGCTACGCGGCACCGGGCGTGCTGGCCCATTATTTCCCCAATAAGGACGCCCTGCTGCTGGCCTCGTACGAACTGATCTGCGAGCGAACCAACGAACGGATCGCAGCGGGAACTGCCGGTCGCCGGGGTCTTTCGGCGCTGCGCAGCCTTTGCCTGGAAATCATTCCGGCGGATCCCCTCACCGTGGTCGAAGCCCGGGTGGCGGTCTCCTTCTGGCAGCGCGCGCAAACGGAGGACGCGCTGCGCGCCGTCGGGCGGGATGCACTGCTGCACTGGCGTGGCCTGGTGATGGACTTCCTCGCCCAGGCAGAGCACGACGGCGAAAGCGAACCTTTAGCCGATCCGGACGCGGTTGCCGATGAGCTGCTGAACATCATGATGGGCCTGCACGTTACCGCCATGCTGGATCCGGATGCCGTCACGGGTTCGCGGCAGCGTCATCTAATAGAGCGGGCGTTGGCGCGGCTCGCCTCCGGACAGCCTGACTCATAAGGCCCCCGGACACCCCCGTAGCCCGGGTTCAGACTCTGAGCCCGGGCTACGGATTGCTTGTTGGTTGTGTCAGTGACCGATGGGCGCGTTGGCGACCGGGACGGTTTGGCGGGGTGCCGGTTGGTTGTCTTCTTCTCCGAAAAGGTCCTTGCCTTTGCTTTCCTTCATGCTCAGCACGGCAGCCAACCCAACCAGGCCAACGAGAATGAGGTAGAACGCGGGCATCATTTCGTTGCCGGTCTGGGCGATGAGCCAGGTCAGGACGAACGGCACGGTGCCTGCAAAGATGGCCGCGGTGACGCTGTAGGCAACCGAGAGGCCGGTCTGCCGCGTCCGGGTTGGGAAGAGTTCCGCTGCCGCTGCCGCATGGACGCCGAGGATCAGGGCCAGAATAGTGCCCAGGCCGATCGTGCTGACGATCCCCGCCCACGGCGCGCCGGAGTGCATGATCAGGAACAGCGGATAGGCCAGCACCACCAGGGATATGGCCGCGGCGATCAGTAGCGGCCTCCGGCCGATTCTGTCAGAAAGCGCGCCCACCAGCGGTACGAGAATGAGCCCGGCGACGGATGCGGCGGTGGAGAGCAGGGCTGCCGTGCCGCCGTCGAATCCCAAGACCTTTTCCTGGTAGGTCAAAAGGTAAACGAGAACCACGTAGAAGGTCACGTGCATCATGATTTCCAGGCCGCTCATCTGCAGGAGCTGCTTCCAGTGCCGGGTGAACACTTCCTTGACCGGGCTCTGCGGGACGTTGTCCAGTTGCTCGAGCGAGCGGAATTCGGGAGTGTCTTCGATCTTTGAACGGATGTAGAAGCCGATGATGCCCATCGGGACGGCGATCAGGAACGGAATCCGCCAGCCGCCCTCGGCAATGGTTTGGGCGTCCATGACGCTGGTCAGGACGAAGACCACCAGCGACGCTGCCAGGAAGCCCAGGAGACTGCCGAACTCGAGCCAGCTGACACCGAAACCGCGGTGCTTCCTCGGCGAGTACTCTGCGAGGAACGCCGCGGCGCTGCCGAATTCGCCGCCCGCGGCGAGCCCCTGCACCACACGGGCTGCGACGAGGAGGACCGGTGCCCACAGGCCGATGGCGTCGTAGGTGGGCAGGAGTCCGACCACCAGTGTCGCCGCGCTCATCGAGAGGATGACGATGGAGAGCGTCTTCTTGCGGCCAATCTTGTCGCCCAGTGTTCCGAAGACGAGGGCGCCCAAGGGACGGACGCCGAAGCTGATGGCGAAGACCGCGAAGACGGACAGCAGGGCTGCCGTGCTGTCCTGCTGGGGGAAGAAGACGACGGCGATGGTGGAGGCGAGATAGGCGTAGATGGCCCACTCAAACCAGTGGACAAAAACGCCGATGGAACCGGCAGCAACGCTGGTGCGCAAGCCCTTCCGGCTGATCTGCCCCTCAATATTATTGGTGTTCACAGTTCCTCCTGGAGGAAAAGATCTGATGCTGGGATGGGGAGAGCGAGCCCACGGTGGTCGACGTTGATCGACCTGCAGAACTGCGCCACCAGAACACGTGACTTCGGTCACGCCCGATTGCTGGCATGACCATTTTCGAACGGTGTTGCTCAATCTGTCGAATAGATTTTTAACACGAACCGCATCTGCTGATCAGATGTAGGTGGTCGCCGGGATCTTATGAGCGCACGGATCCTGCCGCAACGATTTGATGCCTCACCGCCTGGGCTACCGCCCGGACCCTGGCGGTGGGACGTTGGGATTTCAGGTGGGCCAGGACGGTCTTAAGTTCAGGCACTTCGTCGCGGATTTCAACGGTGGCCAGCTGGCCGCCGTCGTACGTCAATTGGTGCTGGGGCCGCTGGTGAAGGATGGAATAGCCCAGTCCCCGGGCCACGAATGTACGCACGGTTTCATAGCTGGCCGAGCGGAACCTGATATGCGGCTCCTGGCCGCCCAATCGGGCGATTGAAAGCATGAGGTCACGCGTGTGGGGCAGGTCCAGCAGCACGAAGGACTCCCCGCTCAGCGCCGACAGCGGCACACTCTCCGCCCCCGCAAGCTTGTGGTCCTGCGGAAGCGCCACGTAGGGCCGGACCGTATCCACCACGGATCTGGCGATGACGTCCGGCAGGTCAAGGTCGTAGCACAATGCCAGATCTGCCTGACCGCTGAGCAACGCATTGATGCACCCCGCGGTGTCGGTCTCGAGCACTTCCGTTTCAAGGGCAGGGTGGTCTTCCCGCAGCTTGGTAAGGACACCGGGGAGCAGGAACGGCGCAAGGGTGCTGAAACACGCGATACGGATGCGGCCGGCAACGCTCTGGTGCTCTCCGCGGGCGTGATCAATGCTTTCTTCAACCTGCGCGAGGATCGCTTGGGCGTCGCGAACGAAGAGCTCTCCGGCCGGAGTCAGCACCAGGCCCTTGGAGCGCTGCCTGATGAAGAACTGCGTTCCAACATGGCGCTCCAGCTGGGCAATCGCGGCCGATACAGCGGACTGCGCCACGTTGAGCCGTACCGCCGCGCCCGTCATGGACAGCTGCGCCGCCGCTTCCACAAAATAGCGCAATTGGGTGAGTGTCACGTCCATTGGACGAGGATACACCTTTCATCGCAATTACCGATGCAATCGTTCTAAAAGAACTGTTGGACAGATATAGAGCCTCACGGGAAGCTGAGGGATACGAGCATCCGCCAGAAACAGGACTGAAAGGCAGCAGCCAAGTGAAGCACCAGCGCATCCGGACGTTTAACACGAAAGACACCTACCCCGAGCAGAACCTGGACAATGACCTCTGCCAGGCTGTGGTGGCCAACGGCGTAGTCTACCTTCGGGGCCAGATCGGACAGGATCTGGACACTCGGGCGTCGGTTGGTATCGGCGACGTCGAAACCCAGACGGACAAGGCCATGGCCAACATCGATATGTTGCTCAAGGAGGCCGGCAGCAGCCTCGAAGACATCGTCAAGCTGACCGTCTACCTCGTCGATCCGCGCTACCGGGAAACCGTCTACCGGACCATGGGCCGCTGGCTCAAGGGTGTGTTCCCGGTATCAACCGGGATCGTCGTGCAGGCGCTGGCACGGCCCGAATGGCTGGTGGAAATTGACGCCACAGCAGTGCTCTCCACGGAGGGGCAGGCGTGACCTTCAGCATCGCTGCCACGGACGGGCAGGGCAGGTTCGGCATTGCCGTATCCTCGTCCTCACCCGCAGTCGCCGCACGCTGCGCGCACCTGCGCGACGGCGTCGGCGCAGTCAGCTCCCAGAACATCACTGATCCCCGGCTGGGCTACGCACTCCTCGACCGGCTCCAAGCGGGCTATTCCGCGCAAGAGGCGATTGACGCCGTCGTGCGTGAATCACCCGCGGTGGACTACCGGCAACTGGTAGTGCTGGACGCCAAAGGCGGGTCCGCGGTGTTCAGCGGAGCTCATACCCTGGGCGTGTCCGGGGAGGGCCGTGGTCCAAACAGCGTGGCCGCCGGCAACATGCTCACCCATCCCGGTGTCGCCCAGGCCCTTTGCGACGCATTTGAAGCCACATCAGGAGAACTGGAACTGCGACTCCTGGCTGCCCTTCGCGCGGCCGAGGCGGCTGGCGGCGAGGCTGGGCCCGTTCGCTCGGCCGGTATCTCGGTGGTCTCCGGCCATGGCTGGAGGGACACCGACCTGCGCGTGGACTGGCATGAGGACCCGATCGCGGAACTCGGGCAACTCCTGCAGGTCTGGCTTCCACAGCGGCAGGACTATGTGATTCGCGGGCTCGACCCCACATCTTCTGTTGGTTTCGGGGTGCCCGGCGATGAGCGCTAGGCAAGCAACCGCGACTAGTCCGGCTGTGCAGCGTGCGCGAGTGATGGAGGCCGTGACCACCCAGCAGCCTTCCCTGATTCGACTCTCGGAGACCCTCCACGCCAACCCGGAGCTTGGCTGGCAGGAACACCGCGCCGCCGGCTGGACCGCTGACTACTTGGCGGAGCATGGCTTCGAAGTGGAAAAGGAGTATTTGGACTACCCCACCGCCATTCGGGCCGTCTTCGGAACGGGCACGCGGCGCATTGGGCTCATGGCCGAGTACGACGCACTTCCCGGCCTCGGGCATGCGTGCGGCCACAACATCATCACGGCCACCTCGTGCGGCGCTGCTGTTGCCCTCGCGCAATTTGCTGCCGAGCGGGACCTGACCGTGGAACTTTACGGAACGCCCGCGGAGGAAGGCGGCGGAGGAAAGATCGAGCTGCTCAAGAAGGGCGCGTTCCACGGGTTGGATCTGGCCATGATGGCGCACCCCAGCCCTGTCGACTCAGCCGAGGCCCGTCCCTACGCCGTGGCGCACAACCACGTGGAGTACCGGGGTAAATCAGCTCACGCCGCGGCTTATCCGGACCAGGGCGTGAATGCCAACGACGCCTTCATTGTTGCCCAAGTCGCCCTGGGTCTCCTCCGCCAACAACTGCCTCCCGGTACGCGCGTCCATGGCATTCAAACGCGCGGCGGTGAAGCCCCCAACGCAATCCCTGAAAAGACCGAGGGCCGCTGGTACGTCCGTGCAGAATCACTCGCCCAGCTGGGCAAGCTCCAAGAGCGGGTTCAGCGCTGCTTCGAAGCTGGGGCGCTGGCGTCCGGCTGCGAGTTATCAGTTACCCCGGAATCGGAACCCTATTCGGAGTTCCGTACGGACCTGCGGGCGCTGGAGCTGTACGTCGGGCATGCAGAATCCCTTGGCAGGGACTTCAATGCGCCACCGGAGCAGGCCACCATGAACCGGGCCTCCACTGACATGGGCAATGTTTCCCAAGTGGTTCCGGCCATCCACCCCTACATAGGGCTCGGCTGCTACCCCGCGGCCAATCACCAACCGGAGTTCGCGGCCCATTGCGTCGGCGTGGCAGCCAATCTTGCTATCCATGACGGCGCCGCGGCTCTGGCGCTCACTGCGTTGGACTTCTTGGCGGAGTAGCCGTCTTTGTATTTTGTGGACTTCTACGGAACAGGACCATGACAGATCAAATTCCCACTCCCGTGGCGGGATCGCGGCGGGAGCACGACAGTCTCGGGGACGCTGATGTCCCCACGGATGCCTACTGGGGCGTCAGTACCCTGCGGGCGGTAGACAACTTCCCCGTCAGCGGACGAACCATCGGCACCTTGCGCTCCCTGATGTGGGGCCTCGGTGCTGTGAAGTATGCAGCAGCCCGTGCCAACGAAAACCTGGGCCTCCTGGAGCCCCGCAAGTCGGATGCCATCCAAAGGGCTTCCCGTGAGGTCATGGATGGGCTCTTGGACGACCAGTTCGTCGTCGACACCATCCAGGGCGGCGCGGGGACAAGCACCAACATGAACGCCAATGAGGTGATTGCGAACCGCGCCCTGGAAATAATGGGCCACTACAAGGGCGACTACGCTGCGCTGCACCCCATTGATGACGTCAACCGCAGCCAGTCGACCAACGACGTCTATCCGACGGCCATCAAGATCGCACTGCAACGGGAAATCTCGGAGTTCTGCGCCGAGCACAGCAGGCTGATCGACGCCTTCGACGCCAAAGCAGCGGAGTTCGCCGGCATCATCAAGGTCGGCCGCACCCAACTCCAGGATGCAGTACCCATGTCCATGGGCCAGGAGTTCGGGGCATTTGCCGAAACCCTGCGCGAGGACGGGCACAGGCTCCTCGAGCTCCTTCCGCATCTGCGGGAATCCAACCTTGGGGCCACAGCCATAGGTACCGGCATCACCGCTCCCCCGGGATACCGGGACGCCGTCATCAGTGAACTGAATTCGGTCACAGGCCTGCAGCTGACCTCCGCGACCAACCTTGTGGAAGCCACCAGCGACACCGGCGTCTTTTTGCTCGTGTCCGGTGTGCTCAAAAGGGCGGCCGTGAAGCTCTCCAAGATCTGCAACGACCTTCGATTGCTTTCCTCCGGTCCGCAGACGGGCTTCGCGGAGATCTTCCTCCCCGCCGTGCAAGCGGGGTCGTCCATTATGCCCGGCAAGGTCAACCCGGTGATCCCCGAGATGGTCAACCAGGTTGCCTTCCGCGTCATCGGCGCCGACGCCACCGTGACCATGGCTGTGGAGGCTGGCCAGCTCCAGCTCAACGCCTTCGAGCCAGTCATCGCTGACTCCCTGCTTGAGTCGATCTCCTGGCTGACCGTCGCCTGCCGCCAGCTTCGGACCCACTGCGTGGACGGCATCACGGCTAACACGCAAATGCTGCAGCAGCGCATGCTTGATTCGATCAGCGTCGTCACCGGCTTGGCTCCCTTGATCGGCTATGCCGCCGCGGCCGAGCTGGCCAAGGAGGCTCTTGCTTCACATCGGGGCATTGCGGACCTCGTGACGGAGCGTGGACTGCTGGACCGGCAGAGGATGGAGGATGCTCTTTCGGCCAGGTCGTTGGCCGGGTTGGGCTAACGTCGGGCGGCACCTTATAAGGGCCCGTTGTGTGGAATTGTTTCCACCCAACGGGCCCTTTTCTGTGTTGCTTCCTGCCGGACTCCCCCTATGCCGGGGTCCCTTAACCCGGCCGGCATCCCCGCACGGAGCAAGCAGCAACAGCAACAGCAACAGCAACAGCAACAGCAACAGCAACAGCGACAGCGACAGCGACAGCGACAGCGACAGCGAAAGGGGACCATGCCACCGTGGCATGGTCCCCTTTCGCTGTTCGTTGGGCTGGATCCCCCTATGCCGGCGGCATCACAACGCGCCGCTGGTCACCAGGGCGTCCTGCTCGTTATGGGCCAGATAGCTCCGTTGGACGGCGATCTGGTCAGCAACGTACTTGGCGTCGTGCCACACGCCCCAGATGAAGCTGGATCCGCGGCGTGACTGCCACGGCAGCCCGAGGAAGTAGACGCCAGGCTCGGTAGAGACTCCGCGTTGCTGCCGCGGCTTGCCCTTCTCGTCGAAGGCGTCCACTTGCAGCCAGCTGTAGTCGACGGCGAAGCCGGTGGCCCAGACGATCGAGGCAACTCCGGCACCGGCGAGGTCGAGCTCCAGGATGGGGTCAGTGACGCTCTCCGGATCGGGCCCCAGGGTGCGGGCACCAGATTCCTCGGGGAGATCAAGGCCGTTGCGCTCGATGTACGCGTCAGCTTCGTCGAGGAGCTCCAGGTAGTGAGCGTCGCCGTTCGCGATGTTGGTACGGAGATCCTCGGCGAAGCGCATGGTTCCGTCCTGGAACGCTTCGGTCCGGCCCACGAGCTTGATGCCGCTCTCGGCGAGGGTCCGGAAGTCGACGGTGTGGCCGCCGTCTGCACCGCTCACCGCGATGGTGACGTGCTCCGCACCTGCCGCGGGCGTGGAAGCGTCCCACATGCCGAGCACCCCGAGCCACCAGCAAAAGTCGCGTCCGCGATAGCTCCGCGGGGGCCGGTCGTGCGGACCGACCGAGAGGAAGACCTGCCGACCCGAGCGCTGGATTTCGGCGGCAATCTGCACACCAGAGGACCCGGCACCGACGACAAGAACGGCGCCTTCCGGAAGCTGGGCCGGGTTCCGGTAGGAGCTCGAGTGGATTTGCACGAGGTCGGCAGCTTCGGGAACGACGGCGGGAATCACCGGCCGCTGGAACGGCCCCGTTGCTGCCACGACGTACCGTGCGTCGAAGTTCCCGTCCGATGTCTGCACGTGGAATCCGGGTGCACCGACTTTCCTGCGCACGGATGTCACCTCCACACCGCAGCGGATCGGTGCACCAATCTTCTCTGCATAGGCAACGAAGTAGTCCGCCACCTGCTCCTTCGACGGAAACGCCCCCGGCTCAACGTCGCTGAATTCCAAGCCCGGAAAGCGGTCATGCCACGCCGGCCCGTTCGCAACCAGGGAGTCCCACCGCATGGTGCGCCAGCGCTCGGCGATACGGTGCCGTTCCAGGACCAGATGCGATATCCCGCGTCCGCTCAGATGCTCGCTCATCGCAACCCCTGCTTGACCTGCGCCTACGACGAGGACCTCAACCTCTTGGCTAATCATGTCGATCTCCTAAATTCAGCAAAATGCCACAGCGCTCCTCCGCGCGCACGACCATTGAAAGTCATGCGCACAGCCGATCCCTTCTTTGGGAATTCCTGCTGGCATCGCGGCTGCTGTGGTCCTCATAAGTGACGGATGATCCATTTTCACTTGAGGCAAGTGCATCTGCATAGCTCATAAAACAGGAGAATCACATCTGAAATTTTGATGCTCTCGTCTGGGTCATGGATACCGGTCAGGAGGCGGGCGCTTCTCGGCGAGGCGGGCTTGCCGGCGTCTTAGTCGAATAGCGGCGGAGGGCTTCCAGGGCTTCTGCTCACCCCTCGGTGTTCTCGTCGAGTGTTCTCGGGTCCTCACAGTCGCCGTCAGGCTCGGCAATTGCACCCGCCCCCGCAGATCATTGGTTGCGCTTCCCACCTAGACTGGCGTCAAGGCCGCTAAAACCCCAAGGTTCCCCGCGAACCGAAACCGGGCTCTGCTGTCAGGTATTGCGGTGGGCCGGGGCGAACTGCGCCGCGCGGTTGGTTTCTTCGGCGCGGATGAGGTGCACCAGCGCGTTGATGAGGGCCAGGTGGGTGAACGCCTGTGGGTAGTTGCCAAGGTGCCGGCCGCTCACCGGATCCAGCTCCTCGGCGTAGAGGCCCAAGGGACTGGCGAGGGACAGCAGCCGTTCGCACAGTGCCTTGGCGCGCACCAGTTCTCCGATCTCGACAAGGGCCGAAACGAGCCAGAACGAACAGGTTGTGAACGTCCCTTCCTCCCCGGCGAGTCCGTCGTCGGTCTGCTCCGGCCGATACCGCAGGACGAGCCCGTCCCGGGTGAGCTCATCGGCGATGGCCAGGACGGTCGCGCGCACGCGGGGATCGTTGGCGGGCAGGAACCGGACGAGCGGGACAAGCAGAAGCGAGGCATCGAGGTTCGTCGTGCCGTAGGACTGGACGAACACACCCCGGTCGTCGACGCCATTGCGGCAGATGTCCTCATGGATTTCTTCGGCGATGGTGTCCCACTTCCGGGCGTAATCAGCCTGACCGTGCAGGCGTGCCAGCCGGGCCCCACGATCCAGGGCCACCCAGCACATGAGCTTTGATGAGGTGAAGTGCTTCGGTTCGCCACGGACTTCCCAGATGCCGTGGTCGGCGTCCCGCCAGTGGGCGGCGGCCTGCTCGACCTGGCGCAGCAGGACCGGCCAGAGTGGCTCGGGGAGCTGGTCGCGGGATTTGGCGTGCAGGTAGACAGAGTCCAGCATGGTGCCCCAGACATCGAGCTGCCGCTGGCGGGCGGCGGCGTTGCCGATCCGGACGGGGTGGGCGCCGTCGTAGCCGCCGAGCCCCTCGACAGTGACCTCGGGAAGGTCCCTTTCGCCGTCGATGCCGTACATGATCTGCAGGTCATCCTCGGCGGCGACGTCTCGGATGAACGCGAAGAAGTCGTCCGCTTCCCGGTCCAGGCCGAGCGTGTACAGGGCCCACAGCGCGAACGTGGAATCGCGCACCCACGTATACCGGTAGTCCCAGTTCCGCTCTCCCCCGGGCGCCTCCGGCAGCGACGTGGTAGGCGCCGCGACCAGAGCCCCGGTCGGAGCGTACGTGAGGCCCTTCAACGTCAGTGCGCTGCGCTGCAGCGCCTCCCGCCACGGGTGGTCAGGGAACTCGCCGCCGGTGATCCATTGCCTCCAGAACTCGGTGGTCTGCCACTGCTTGCCCGTGGCTTCCTCCCATGTCCGCGGCGGGGGCAGCGACCCCCAGGAGAGCGCGATGAACGCCTGCTCGCCCTCGGTCATCCGGCTGCGGATGACCGCGATGGAGTCCTCGATGCCCAGCCGGCGGTCGGTGGTCAGCCGCAGCACCGGATCCCCCTCATCGCCGCCGACGGTCACGACCTCCCCGTATCCGGGACCGGAGAACTCCCACCGTGCCCGGCGCTGGCCGTAGCCGAAGACCGGCTCGCACAGCACGGACAGCTCTACTGCACCGTTGACGCACCGGACGGTGCGCAGCAGGCAATGCTCGGCCTCGTAGTTCGTCGGCGGGCGGCGGTATCGGCCGGCTCTCTCTTCGGTGTGGTGCCACGGACCCATCACCAGGGCATCCCTCACGATCAGCCATCCAGTCCTGGTCTGCCAGGTGGTCTCCAGGATCAGACTGCCGGGGAGATAGCGGCGCGCAGTGGGCTCCCGGACGCCGTACGGCGCCACCTTGAAGCCACCCGCGGCGCGGTCCAGCATAGTGGAGAACACGCTCGGAGAGTCGTGACGCGGCACGCACATCCACTCCACCTGACCGCTCGAGGCGATCAAGCAGGTGGCCTCACAGTCAGACAAAAACCCATAGTCGGCGATCGGCGGGTACGGACTCGTGCCTGCCCCGGGCCGCCGCCTCCCCTGAGTCCCTGATCCGGCATCGATCCTCACTACCCCAGTATGCTCCCCCTGGCAGGAAGCGGGAATGCTGAATGCCGCGCCCAGAGCAACGACAAACCCATGGGTCAACGCAGCCTTGTGAGCGGTGGGTCTAGAACTGCGAGAGCGATCGCTCCATGCAGCGTGGCGGGACAGATCAGGTGGGCGATCCGGCCGATAGCGGATTCAACGAACGGAGTTCTCAGATGGCTGCCGGCGCGGGTTCGACGATCAGCACGTACTACCGAGTCTGTGACGGGGTCCGGGTGAGCTTCGCGGACAACAGGGCAGATTCGGACACCACCATGCTGCTGCTGGCGCCGCGGCCGGAAAGCCTTTGGGCCTTCCGCCGCATCTGGATCCGCGTGGCGGCAATTCGGGGGGGTGGTGCCATCGACATGCCGGGATTCGGCCACTCAGATGGCCGCCCGGAGTTGATCGCCCCGGACGGCTCCGGAGCTTTCCTGGCCCGGCTGATCGATGAATGGGGACTGGGTGTTCCGCACGTCGTCGGCCCGGACGTTGGCACGGCCGCGGCACTTTTCCTTGCTGCGAAGGCCCCGGAACGGGTCACGAGCCTGACCATCGGCGGCGGCGCGGTCCGCTTTCCCATCGACGCTGGAGGCGCGCTGAAGGAGATCATCGAGGCGCCGACCCTGGATGACGTGCGCGCCCTCGACGCCAGAACGAATATCGGCCACGCGGTCGAGCTGCCCGCCCCGAGCGCCAGCGAGCCGGGGGTCCACGAGGACTACGTGAGCGCCTACGACCTCGGGCGCTTCGCCGAGTCGGCGCGGTTTGTGCGGACCTGCCCCAAGCAGAATCCGGTGCTGCGCGATCTGCTGCCATCCATCACCACAACAGCGGAGCGGAGTAACTATCTACCCGGCGTCATCCGGAATCAGAGGCCCTCTGTTGCTGTCAGGCGACCTGTCCCAACCGCGTCGGCGAAGGCCTGGTAGTCCTTGTCGTTCTGGTCCGCGTAACGCCCGGAGAAATCAGTGATGGAACGGTCGAACTTGTCGCTCTTGCCGAGATAGGCGGCGATCGCAACCGAGTCACCCGACCGGGCGTGCGCCCGCGCCAGCGTCCAGCCGCAGGTGCCGGCATAGAAGTTCATGGCGGGTGGCTGCATCGCTTCCACAATGGCTGAGCCCTTCATGTCACGCAGTTGCCGCCAGTACAGGTAGCGGTTGTCCTGCACGCCTTTGGTCCACCCCAGGAAGATGTCGCTTGCGGCCTGCATCATCCGCTGCCCCTGCACCACGCGCTCGCCCGGCTGCTCGAACTTGCTCTTCGGCAAGTGGTCCTCAAGCACTGACGTCGTGGCCTCCTTGACCTGGAGGAACAGTGGATCCTGTTGATCGCGTCCCTGAAGCAGGGCGATGGCCGCCCGTGTGCCGACGCTGCCGACGCCCACGACCTTGCGGGCGACGTCGATGACCTCGAATTGTTCGAGCAGGTGTCGCCTGTCATCCGGCAGGGTGGCCAGGTAGGACCGGAGCTGTTCACGAACCGCGTTCTGAACCTCATCGCCAGACATACCGTACATATTTCCCATTTCCCGGACGGGAATGACGATTGGTGGTTGACTGACAATCCGGTACTTCCCGTCGACGCGCTCGGCGAGCTTGGACAGTGCTTGCAGGCTGTCCCGGGTGTGGGCCTTCGCGACGTTCTGGCGGGCCGTCTTTGCCATGCGTCGGGCTGCCTTCTTCCGCGCCTTGCCCTTCTGTGTTCCCGCGGCGATGTCGATGGCTGCAACAAACTGTTCTTCGGCCAGCCGGGCGTACCAAATGTCCAGGGTGCGCATTTGTGCGAACTGGGCCATCGCTTCGCGGTAGGCCCGAACGGCGGTGAGTGTCGCGTCGCGTGTTTCGTCCTTGGTGAATCCGTTGTTCCGTGCCGCGATCGTGAAGCTGGCGGCCATCCGTTTGACGTCATACTCGAACGGCCCCGGGAGTGTCTCGTCGAAGTCGTTCAGGTCGAACAGCAGGTTTCGCTCTGGCGAGGCGAAGACCCCGAAGTTGGACAGGTGGGCGTCGCCACACAATTGGACAATCAGTCCGGCCCGCGGCGTGTCCTTCAGGTCGGCCGCCATGATTTTGGCGGCACCTCGGTAGAACGTGAACGGGGAGACCAGCATCCGGCCGTGGCGCACCGGCACGAGATCCTGTTCCCGCGTGAGGTTCTGTTCCTCGAGGAGCGCGACCGGATCGGGGCGGCCGGGAGCCGGGATCCAACCGGTGTGGCTGGAGAGGGGCGTCTTCTTCCGGTGGGCCTTGCCCTCCGCGACACGTTCCTCGACGCTTCGGTGCTTGTCTCTGGTCTCGGCCATGATCGGGATCTCCCCTCTGAAACCTGGAACGGGCACTGGCATCAGGTGCGGCGTCGTTCCCTGCTGCGATTCTGGCCCCCGGCGGCGCCAATCGTCAACGCGCTGCTGAAGGGTCCGGCTCCCGCTCAGGCGCCGCCTGGGGGTTGCCTGAGGGCCGACGATACCGCCCGGCGAAGGCGCGCACAGCTTCCTTTTCGGATCGGTTGGCTCACTCACGGCGCCCCCCGTGGAACCGCGCATGCGGAAACAACGATCGTCCCGGTGGGGCAGCGAAGCCTAACCGGGCTCGGCGGGCTGCCCACCGTTCGTGGAGTCGTCGGGCGCTCCGACGGCCTTTTCGGGGAGGCGTCCGGTGAGGAACAGTGCGGCGATCGTAAGCAGTGCGGTCAGGGCAAGTGCAGCCCGTAGGGCATCGGAGCGGGAGCTGGCGTTGACGGACATGATGGCATCGGCCGTCGCCTGACCGACTCCGGCGTTGTCCAGCGCGGCTTGGAGCTGTGTGTCGGAAATGAATGGGACACCGCTGGCCAGTTGGACCGAGGCCTGCGCCTGGACGGAGCTTGGAACGGCGGGATTGTCCTGGATGCCGGCCATAACCGAAGTGCTCAAGGTCGCGATGAGAACTGAACCGATCAGGGCCGTTCCAAGGGAGGCCCCGAGGTTGGTGGCCGTGTTCTGCAGTCCGCCGACCTCCGCGCTCTGAGAGTCCGGCACTGCGGAGACCGTGATGGCGCCCAGCTGCGAGGACAGCGCCCCCATTCCGAACCCCATCAACAGCATCGGGATGGCGACAATGGCCGCATTCGCACCCGGGGCCATTCCTGCCACCAGGATGAGGATACCGACGATCATCAGTATCAGCCCCAACCGGACTACGCGGCGCGGGTTGGCGCGCGGCCAGGCTTTGGGAATTCCGGCAGCGGCCAGTATCAGCGCCACGGACAGCGGAAAGATCCGTATCCCGGTCTCCAGCGCGCTCAACTCCAACACCACCGACAGGAAGAGCGGGATGGTGAAGAACACCCCGGCCTGCACGAGGAATTGAGCGAAGAAGACGCTGAGGCCGCCGGTGAGGCGCGGGTTCTGGAGCAGTCCGGGATCGATCAGCGGATCACCGCCAACTGAGGCCAAATGCGAGGTCCGCCGCAGGAAGGCATAGAGGACAAGCAGCCCGCCGACCAGCAGCCAGATAACGGGGGACAGGCCCACAACGGTCGGCGCACCGGGCTTGGACTGCACCCAGCCCCACTCGCCCGAGCGCAAAACACCGTACACAAACATGCCGAGTCCCAGTATCGACAGGGCGGACCCCAGCAGGTCCAGCCGGACCTTGGACGGTGGAACGTCTTCGACCTTCCGCGAGACCAGCAGGATGACCACGACAATGACGGCCTCACCGACGAAGACATACCGCCAGGATGCAAAGGTGGTCACTGCGCCGCCGATGAGCGGGCCCGCAGCGATCGCCATGGCTCCTGCCGCGGCCACCAGCCCGTAAGCTGCGGCCCGGCGCTCGGGCGGGAAGTTGGCCGCAACCAGCGCGACGATCGCCGGCATGATCAGGGCTGCGCCGGTGCCCTCTAAGAGGGACCAGCCCAGAAGCAAGACCCCAAGGTTGGGCGCCAGCGCCGTGGTCAGCGAACCGGCGCCATAGATGATCAGGCCGAGGGCGAACGCGCGTCGCCGGCCCATGATGGTTCCGACCTTGCCGCCAGTGATCATCAGGGACGCCATGACGAGTGTGTAAAGGGTGATGGCCGTTTGGATGCCGGTAATCGACGTGCCCAGGTCCGCGGCCACCGTGGCCATCGAAACGTTCATCACCGAGCTGTCGAGCGTCATCAGGAACTGGCCGGACGCCAGCACGGCCAGGACAAGTCCGGATCCAGTCCGTGCCGCTGTCGGCGCCCCGGCACTCATGGTTCCGGGTTCTTTAGCGTGCCTTTGGTCGTTGCGCGCATGACCGTCATGGTCCGCCCACCGTGATGGACTGTCAAGCGCGCTCGGTGGTCCTCAATCAGGTTGACATACTCACCGGCACTGAAAATGGGGAATCCGAGGTGCCGGCCTGGAATACCGAATCAAGGTTCAATGGCCTCGGCGCGGCACAAGAAAATGCCAACCACACAAGCGCACTGTAAGAGTATGAAATCACTGCTAAGCGACGAAGTCGTCGCCGTACGTGGCGTCTTCACCGATACACACCCAGTCGACTTCCATGCCCTTGGCGTGACCGGTGCAATTGACCGCTTGACGCTTCCCCTCCGCGAGAGCGGAACTGTGGTGCATCTGGAGACTCCGCACCACAGGATGGAAGTAGACCGGCAAACCGCGACGCTTCTGTACCGAGCGGCGCAGGAGCTCCTCAGCAACGTCTACAAGTTCGCCCAGGCATCAGCTGTGACGGTCCGGCTGGGCTGTGTCACTCGTGGCATGAGCCACGGCGTACAGCTCAAAGTGGTCGACGACGGCCGTGGTTTCGACGTGCCGGCCGCCATGGTTGGTCGGCACACTGGCATGGGACTGCGCCTCATGCAAGTGGCCGTCGTCCTCGCTGGCGGCGAGATGATCATCAATTCGTCCGCCGCCGCGGGAACCTGCGTGACGATAACACTGCCTCTGGACTAACGGTCCGCTGCACCGCTCTCTCTCCAAGCTCAGCTGGAACACGACAATGTGGCCTGCATTCCTCGGCGGCTTCAGCGGCTTGGTCTCATGTGCGTGGTGACCGGCGGCCGGGCGCGGCACAGGAAGCTTCGAACGCCCCGACCCGGCGGAAGCTTGTTCATTTTGCTGCCCGGCGTGATGATCCCCACGGGGCTCCCGAAGCGCTATCGTCTAGCCCGCTGACACATCGATCAGCACTTTGCCGACGATGCTTTCTTCCACTGCCGCGTGGGCCGCAGCCGTTTCAGCCAGGTCAAAGCGATGCAGCGGCAGGCCTGCGGCCTCTCCCACCGGAAGGGCGCCGTCGTTGATGGCCGCATTGATGTCCTCGGCGGCGGCGTGCACCGCCGCCATGCCAACGGTGTAGAGCAGCACGAACTGGTAGCGGACGTTGAGGCTGAAGTGCCTGCGCACGTCCAGGCTCACCTGATCGCCGCCGTTGTTGGCATAGACCGCGATGGAGCCGCGGTTGCGGATCACTGCCAGGTCGAGTTCCGCGTTTTGCGCGGGTGCCAGCTCCACGATTTGGTCGACGCCATCGGGGGCGATCCGGCGGATCTCCGCTGCCGCGTGGGTTTCCCGGTAATTGATGACGTGATCGGCACCGGCGGCCGCGGCCAGCGCAGCCTTCGCCGGTCCGCTCACGGTCGTGATCACAACGGCGCCGGCCCACTTGGCGAGCTGGATCGCCGCATGGCCCACGGCGCCTGCCCCTCCAGCGACGAGAACCACCTTGCCGTCCAAGGCTCCCGGGTGCAGCCGCCGCGGGCCGTCCTCGGCGATGGTCAGGGCCCGGTGGGCGGTGATCGCGGGAACGCCCAGGCTTGCGCCGAGGTCGAACCCGGCGTTCTCCGGCAACGGAAAGACCCGCTCGGCCGGCAGGACGGCGAACTCCTGCGCCGTCCCGCCGTCGGCGCGCTGGTAGGCGGCCAAGGCCAGCCAGACCCGATCACCGACGTGGAGGTGCTCGACGCCGGGTCCGACGGCGTCCACCACTCCGGCGCCGTCTTGGTTCGGCACGACCTCCGCGAAGGGCAAAGGCGCGCCCGGTTTGGCGCCGCGGCGCGACTTCCAGTCGGTGGGGTTCACCGCGGATACCGTGATCCGTATGCGCGCCTCCCCGCGCCCCGGCTCGCGGATCTCGCGGTCGACGAGCTCGAGAACAGACGGATCGCCGGTGGCACGGTACACGATTGCTTTCATACCCAGACCTAACGCCGGCCGGGACCGAAAATTCCCGCCGGACACGGGAGCAGATGCGGGCCGTCGCGTAATCCAGAGGATTTGCGATGCTGATCCGGGCATTCGCGCTCCCAGTGCCTCGGAGGCATGAACAGGGATCCGATGCCAGCCTCGTTGAGCGGATGGCGCAGGAGACTGCTGAACTGGTCGGCGGATGTCGGGTGGGAGTCCCTCCCGGAAGGGGTACCAGCAGGGACTCCCACAGCGCTGGAAAACGCTGGTTAGGTGGAAACACATCCCATTTCCGCCGTCGAACTGGCGGGAGCCCGTACCCCTTGAACGGAGGCAGCGTGACTGCGACCGACGCCCCGGTGACCACGCGAGAACAGGCAGTCGGACGGCCGCTGGCAATTGTCCTTGGCCTGCTGACCATCTTTGGTCCGATTTCCATGGACCTGTATTTGCCAGTACTGCCTGCCCTGACGGTGGAGCTTGGAAGCTCCACGTCGACGGCGCAGCTGACCATCACAGCGTGCCTGCTCGGCCTGGCCATCGGCCAGGTCATTGCCGGTCCCCTGTCAGACCGCTTCGGCCGCCGGCTTCCCCTGCTGATCGGCGTCGGCGCCTATACAGCCACATCCGTTCTCTGTGCCGTGAGCCCCACAGTCGAAACGCTGATCGCCGCCAGGTTCGTCCAGGGCCTGGCCGGCGCGGTGGGCATCGTGATTGCGCAGGCAGCCGGGCGGGACGTGTACGAAGGAGCGAAACTCCTCCGCTTCTACGGCCGCCTGACGGTGCTCGGCGGACTGGCCGCCATCGTTGGTCCGGTCATTGGCGGCCAGCTGGCCGCCGTCACCGACTGGCGCGGCGTCTTTCTCTTTCTGGCGGGCGTCGGCGTGGCAATTCTGGTGGCCTGCCTGATGATCTTCAAGGAGACACTTCCGGTTCGGGAGCGGACGGCAGGCGGGATTGCCCACACCCTGCAGGACTTCCGTCGCCTGCTGGCGGACCGCGTGTTCGTAGGCGCGGTGCTGATCACCGGCTTTACATACTCTGCGATCTTCGCCTACCTCAGCGGTGCCACGTTCGTTCTCCAAGGCATCTACGGGCTCTCCCCGCAGGGCTACTCCTTCGCTTTCGGCCTGAACTCCCTGGGCTTCGTGATCTTTGGTTTCCTGGGCGGCCGGCTGGCCGAACGGTGGTCCGAGCGGGCAATGCTGGTCATCGGGCTGGCGATGGCGATGGCCGGTTCCCTTGGCCTGCTCATCACCGCGCTCCTGCACCTGCCCCTTGCTGCGCTCATCGTGTCACTCTTCACGATGGTTAGCGGTGTTGCGGCGGCGAGCCCGTCCGCGACCTCGCTGGCTCTGCGGGGCTATCCGGACATCGCCGGAACCGCGTCGTCGCTGCTCGGCCTGGCCAGGTTCTCCTTCGGCGGCGTGGCCGCACCGCTGGTGGGCATCGCCGGGGCAGACAACGCGCTCCCCTTCGGCATTGTCACGGCAGTGTCCATCACGGCGGCAGCGGCCTGCCTTCCGCTCATAAGGGCGCGCACGACGGCGGCGTGAACCGACACCTACCCATGGGGTGCGCCAACTATCCAAGTGTCTTCCCTTGGACCCAGACTCGCCATGATGCTAAGTGTGCTTAGAATGAAACCGCCGGACGTTCCCGTCCGGTTTGTCTGCACTGGAGGAAGTAATGAAAGCTTCACCGACCCTTGCCCGAAATCTCCAGAGGGTCCTTACTGACCTGATCGAACTGCATCTCCAGGGCAAGCAGGCGCACTGGAACATCGTGGGTACCAACTTCCGCGATCTCCACCTGCAGTTGGACGAAATTGTCACCAGCGTCAGGCTGTTCGCGGACGAGACCGCCGAGCGTATGCGTGCGCTGCACGCGCTCCCGGATGGCCGGAGCGCCGCGCTCTCCGCGGAGACCAGGCTGGAGCAGTTCCCCGACGGGCTCATCTCCACCAAGGACGCGGTCAAGCTGATTACTGCGCGCTTGGAGCGCACCGTTAAGACAATGCGTGACGTCCACGACGAGGTCGACGAAGAGGATCCCACCAGCGCTGACCTGCTCCACGCCGGCATCTCGCGGCTGGAACAGCTGACCTGGATGGTGAACGCCGAAACCATGACCGCGTCAGCCCCTGTCACCGCGCCCGAGCACGGCTGACGGACAGAACGGCAGAGGGAGTGGAGCCCCGACCGCGCCCGGTGCGGATCAGTTCGGCGCCCGGCCGGCTTGAAGCAACAGTCCCGCTACTTGAATCGGTGCGCGACGCCGTAGGAGATATCCCGGCGCTGCTGGCACTGGCGCAGAGTATCGGGCAGGAAGCTCCGCGGCCCGGCGCCGGCGACACCGCCCACTTGTGGGAACTGCTGGCATCCGTGACAGCCGTGGATGTTGCGGCCGGACGGGTGCTCGAACCGCACTTTGACGCCGTCGCCATCCTCACGCAGGCGCGTTCAGGCGCCGGAACCGGGGCCCGGTCCGGCTCCTGGTCGGAGGTGCTTGGCCCGGCCCCCGACGCGGCGAACGGAGCCTGGGGTGTGTTCGCCGCCGAAGGGGCCGGGCTGCAACTCAACGCGGCGGCGGACGGCGCCGGCCGTTACGTCCTGAACGGATCCAAGCCGTGGTGTTCGCTTGCTGCGCAACTCGACGGAGCTGTCCTGACTGCACGTCTTGGACGGGGAAACTCCGGGGATCCGGGGACAGGCGCCCGCGCGGCCTTCGCCGTCAATCTCCATGACCCGGGGGTCGCCTGCGAAACGCCGCGGTGGTCCAGCCGCGGCCTGCGGGAAATCCCCAGCGGGACCGTGCACTTTGAGGGTGTCCGTGCCGTGCCGGTGGGAGGTCCGGGCTGGTACGTCGAACGGCCGGGCTTCGCGTGGGGCGGCATGGGCGTGGCTGCCTGTTGGCTGGGCGGGGCCGTTGCCGTGGCACGTGACTTTAGCTTCGCACTGGAAAAGGCCGCTGAGGGCGGGCGCGAACCGGATCAGATTGCCTTGGCCCACCTTGGCGAAACGGACCGGATCATCGCATCCCTGACGGGATACTTCGCGCGGACAGCGGAGCGGATTGACGGCGGGGAGCTGTCCGGCGCCGGTGCGTGGAGCGAGGCGCTCCGCGTGCGCGGCGCCGTTGCCGCCGCCGTCGAACGCATCCAGACCATGGTGGCCCAGAACCTGGGGCCCGGCCCCCTGGCTTTCAACGAACCATACGGAAAACGGATGGCGGACCTGTCGCTCTACGTCCGCCAGCACCACGCCATGCGGGACGACGCCCAGCTTGGCGCCCTGACCCTGAACGGGGACCGCTCATGGTGACCTTCTCGCACGCGGATACCGGCACTGCCGAGACCGAATGGGAGGCCAGCGGGCTGCCCCTCCTCCCGGAGCTTCCCCTCAGTACGGCCGAGCTGGCAGCCATGACGTTCATAGTGCTGGCGGCACATCCGGATGATGAAACCCTGGGCGCCGGAGGATTGCTCTCCATGTTGCACGCCGCGGGGGCCGGCATTGAGGTGCTGCTCTGTACCGCTGGGGAAGCATCCCACCCGGAATCCAGGACCACGACGCCGGAACAGCTGGCCGCCGTGCGGCTCGGCGAATTCGATGCCGCAATACATGAGCTGGCACCCGGCTCCCCCTGGCGGTTCCTGCACCTGCCGGACGGCCGGCTGGCCGGGCGACGTGACAGCATCGTTGCAGCGGTCCGGGACTCGATTGCGGCCTCAGGCCGCCCGGCCAACCACGTGGTCATCGTGGCACCGTACCGCTCCGACGGGCACACAGACCACGACGCCCTGGGTTCGGTGGCGGCCGAGGCTGCCGCAGCCGGCGGTCACGGGCTGCTCGAATACCCCGTCTGGTACTGGCTGTGGGCCGTGCCCGAAGACACCGCCTGGCGGTCATGGGTTCGCGTGCCGCTGACACCCGAGCAGCAGGGCGCCAAGGCCTCGGCGATGCGGGCCCATGGCTCGCAGACGGCAGCGCTGTCAGCGCAGCCCGGCGACGAAGTGCTGCTGGCCGGGAGTTTCCTCGAGCACTTTTCCCGCCCGTGGGAAACGTTCGCATGGCACGCGCCCGCCAGCGGGACCAATGGCGCCGATGACGCCGAGCGGATCTTCGACGCCGTCCACAACCGGAACGAGGACCCGTGGGGCTATGCCACGAGCTGGTACGAAATACGCAAACGGGCACTGACACTGGCCATCCTGCCGGCGGAAAACTACGGCTCCGGGCTGGAAGTTGGGTGTTCCACCGGGACGCTCAGCGCGGACCTTGCCCAGCGCTGCGGGCAATTCCTGGCAGTCGATGCCAGCAGCACCGCGCTCGACCAGGCGACGAAACGATTGTCCGGCCACGCCGCCGCGCAAACGCGGCATCTCACCGTTCCGCACGACTGGCCCGAAGGAACTTTCGACCTCGTCGCAGTCTCCGAGATGGGCTATTACCTGACTCCCGGCGAACTGGCCGGGCTGTTCACACGCGTGCAAGCGTCCATGAAACCCGGCGGGACCCTGCTCCTCTGCCACTGGCGGCATCCGGTGGAAGGCTGGGAACTCGACGGGGACACGGTCCATGAACTTGCCCGCGGGCAACTCCGCTGGCCCACAGCGGCACTCCACCGCGAGAAAGACTTCGTCCTTGAAGTATTGATGGCCCCGGAACAGGCCCCGCCTGCAGACCGACGACCCGCAGAAATCCGCGAGCAGGCGTGGGTCCGGGAAACGGACCGTGGACCCGGAAGCCCGACAGCATGACCGAACCCGCGCCGAACCGCTCGCCAGGAGATGCCCTTCCCTCGCGGCCAAGAGTCGGTCGGGTAGCGGTGGTCATGCCGGCCCACAACGAGGACCAGCACCTCCACCGTGCGCTGGCCGCCCTACGCGCGGCCGCCGACGCGTTGGAGCGGAGTCATCCTGACGTGACGACCTCCGTCACGGTGGTGCTGGACAGCTGCACCGATGGGTCGGCAGGAATCACGGCCGCGCATGTGTCTGCCGACCCACGGTTGTCGGCGGTAGATGTCCGGCTGCGCAGCATCGGCGCCAGCCGGGCGGTCGGGGCCAGGGCCGCCCTGACCTCGACCGCTTCCAACCCTGCTTCCAACCTCACCACCGGCCGCATCTGGCTGGCCAATACCGATGCCGACTCCGCCGTTCCGGTGCACTGGCTGGTGCGCCAGGTTGAACTGGCCGACGCCGGGACCGACGTCATTCTGGGGTCCGTGGAACCGGACCCCGCTGGAATGGACCCGCTGATCCTGCGCCGCTGGCTGGCGCTGCACCCGTTCCGCGAGGACCACCCGCACATTTACGGCGCCAATTTTGGCGTCAGGGCGTCCGCCTACCTCGCCGTCGGGGGGTTTCCACGGCTCCATGCGCACGAGGACCGGACCCTCGCGGAACGCCTTCGCCGGCACAACTTTGCCGTGGTAGCTACGGACTCTGTCCGGGTCGTGACGTCCGGGCGCACGCACGCCCGCGCACCACAAGGGTTCGGAGCATACCTCCGAGCCCTCGGAAGGGAACTGCCCGCCGCAGCAGGCCTGCTGAACGCCAAAGACCTTTGACCAGCTCGACCCCGTTGCCTTCAGCTGTGCCCCGTTATCCGCAGGCGCGGGCCCGCCATCCCACGGCAGGTCGGCACGCACTCCTTGTCGGGGCTGCGACTTGCCGTCAGAGGCATGACCCGGGACCGCGGCGCGGCCAGCGTCACACGTTACGCGCCGCCACCTCGGCCGGCTTCTCTGTGGTTGATGTGTTCCTGCGCGTCACGCTGATTCCCTTGCTGTTCGCGCAGGTCGCGTCCGCGGCGGATGTCCGCTTCTTCGCGGGCCTGGAGCTTGTCGCTCTGTTTCGTGTCCCGCGGTGGCAACTGGATGGTCTCTTCAGCCTCGATGCCGGCCTGGAGTTGGCGGCCGCGTTCCATTTCGGCGTCGAACTCCGCGCCGAACAGCAGTGACATGTTCAGGATCCAGAGCCACAGCAGTGAGATGATGACGCCGCCGATTGCACCATAGGTCTTTTCGTAGCTGTTGAAATTGGCCACGTAGAAGGCGAAGGCCAAGGACGCAAGCAGGAAGATCCCCAAGGCAATTGCGGAACCCAGGCTCATCCAACGGAACTTGGGCTGCTTTACGTTCGGGGTGGCGTAGTAGAGGATCGCGATCGCAAGGATCACGAGCAACAGGATCACCGGCCACTTGAGAATGTTCCACGCCGTCAGAACGGCCCCGCCCAGGCCGATGGCGCTGCCAACAGCCTCGGCCACCGGCCCGCTCAGGACGAGCATGGCTGAAAGCACGAGAACGATCAGCACAGTGGCAATGGTGACCACCAGCATGGTGCCCCGAAGTTTAATAAACGGCCGGCCCTCATCGATTTCGTAGACCCTGTTCATGGCCCGGCCGAACGCCCCGACATAACCCGAAGCTGACCAGAGGGCGGTGAGAATGCCGATCACCAATGTAAACCCGGCAGCCGGGGAGCTACTGAGCTGCTCGACCGGCTGGCGGATGGCGTTCACAGTATCGGGAGGCGCGAAACCGTGGAGGATCTCCAGAAGCGCGGATGTGCTTTTCCCGGCCTGTCCGAATATGCCCAGCAATGACACGATGGCCAACAGCGCCGGGAAAATGGAGAGCACAGAATAGTAGGTCAGGGCTGCAGCGAGATCCGGGCATTGGTCCTTCGTGAATTCACGCAGGGTCTTCCTGACGATGTACTTCCAGGAGGGCCTGGTGACGTCGGTGGGGCTGTCCGGTTTGCGGGAGTCCTCCGGGGCGGGCGCCGTCCGGGCTTTGGCGGTGCTGCTCTCATCCGTTTCAGCGTCCGTCATGGGGTCATTCTCTGCCTTGGCAGGGTTCTTGGCCATGAAAAATCCTTCTTGGGGTTAAGGCACGAGGCCGGCCGCCCAACACATCAGCGAGGGCAGCCGGCCGTGTTAAGATGCGGCCTCAGGCCTGCTGAACGTTGTCCTTGGCCTCGGCGGTCCGATCCTTGACGTCCTCCACCGCGACCTGGCCTTCAGCCTTCACATGGTCAGTGGCATCAGCGGCGGTGGCCTTGACATTCTCCAGGGCCTCTTGGGCGGGTGCCTTGAGCCCCTCAGCCACGTGCTTTGCGGCCTCGGTCAGCTCCGTGGTGACCGGCTCGGCGGCCGTCTTGAGCGCATCAGCGGCTTCCCGCTCCCTCTGACTGGCCGGGATAAGGGAGGACACCAACAGGCCCGCGCCGAACGCGATCAGCCCGGCAGCCAATGGGTTTCCCTGGGTCTTGGTCTTCAGCCGCGCCGGTGCGGCCCCGACGGCGGCACCTGCGTCACCCACGTGCGCGCCCGCGCTGCCGGTGGCGTGGTGGACGTTTTCCGCAGTGTCCTCGGCGACTCCCATCACTTTCTCCTTCACTCCGAACACGGCGTCCTTGACGTTCTCTTTGACCTTGTCAGTCTGCCGCTGAACTACGTGCGACGGCGTGACCTTGTCAGCGACGGCGTCCACATTAGTGCCCAGTCGGGCGCGGGTTGCTTCAATATCTGCTCGGATGACATCCGGGTTTTCACTCATCGTGTTTCCTCGCTGGATTTAGGAGTTGGGTTTAAGTGTTGGCGGGATTTCCTGCAGGGTCTCTGCGGTCTGCGGCATGCCCTTGATCGCGTTGAGTTCCTTACGGCCCAAGGTTGCCAGGACAGCGGCGACAATTGCCCAGATAATGGCAACAACAACGCCGGACCAGGCCAGCCCCATAAGGGCCCCCAGCCCCCACCAGAGCGCTACAGATAGGAACAGAAGCACGAAGTGGCCCGCGACGCCGGCGCCGGCCAGCATGCCGCCGCCCTTTCCGGCGCGGGTGGCGGACTGCTTGAGTTCGGCCTTGGCCAGTTCCACCTCCTGACGCATCAGGGTGGACATGTCCCGCGTGACCTCACCCAGAAGGTCACCCAGGGAGGAGGTTTCGGCCTTCGCATGGGCAGCATTGGGAGGCATTTCGCTACTCATCGACGGCCACCGCCAAACGGGTCGTCGCGCAGCGGATCAACCGGCTCCTGCGGCTCGCTCGTCGCCGGCGCGGCCCGGCGGCCTGCCCCGGAGTCCTGGAGCGGATCAGTCGCGCCCAACTCGGAGTCCAGCGGATTCGGAGGGTAGGTTTTCGCGAAGCCGGCCCTCGTCGTGTCCGGAGCCGGCATCTGTACCGGCGGCGGTGGTACCGCTATCCCGGTGTCGGGGATTCGGTTGACAGCGGGCGTACTGGTAGCCGTGGCGCCGGCAGTGTCGGGGGCTCCGGCGCTCAGGCTGCGGCTGAGCCGTCCGGCCAGCACGCCGGCCCCGGCCGCAAGCAGCAGGAACGTTCCCGGACGCTGGCGGGCGAAGGATTTCACCTCGGACAGCAGCGAACCCGGGTCCCGTTGATCGAGCCAGGACGCTACAGCGGAGGATCGCTCGGCGGCTTGACGCACCAAGTCTGTGGCCACGCCGGGCTGATCGGAGGCAGAGGCCATGGAATGCAACTCGCTCGCAACGGAGCGCAGGCCCTCGGCGACCTTCTGCTGCTGGGTTCCCGCCTGCTCGGTGAGATCAGACTTGGCCTGATAGAGCAGGTCCCGGGCATTGGTCTTGACCTCGGCCGCTACGTTGCCCGCCTCCGTCTTGGCCGTCTCCGCAACGTCTTGAGCCGCGTCAGTAGCCTGGCGCTTTACCTCCACCGCCTCATCCTTCGCTGCCTCCTGCTTCGAGGAAGAGCCTTCCACACGCGCTGGGGGGACCGCCCCGACGCCAGCGTATTCGTCCGTTGCGACTCGGGGTGTTGCCTGGCTCCATGGGTTCTCTGTCATCGTTGCTCTCTTTCAGAAAGGGCCCGCTTCGGATAATGGGTCAGCGGTACCGGATGAAATTAGTAAGCACGGTTACTAATTAGATAGTAAGCACGCTTCCTGTTTGTTTTGCAAGGGTTTGCCGAAAGAAGGCCGACTCAATGCCGGAGGGCGCCGGCGACCCGGCGGCGTGCCTCTGCAAAATTACTAAGCATGCTTGCCAAAGTACTGTGCGGCATGCGTAGGGTGTGGGAACAGCGTCGGCCATCTCAGCACCGCCCGTGTCCGCGCGATCTTCGTTGCCCCCAAGCAGGAAGGCGTTCTTCGTGATCAGCGCCCGCGAGCCCGATGCCCGGGAAGGCTACCGCCTTCTGACCGCCGCGGCCCGTATAGTCCAGCGTCTTCAGGACAATGCGCTGGCACCGCTGGGACTGACGCGCGCCGCCGTCATCGCCCTCGAAGCGGTGGCACCGCACCCCATGAACCAGGAACAGCTCGCGGCCAAGGTCCATGTTCAAAGCCAGACTTTGGGTCGCGTCCTCGCCCGGCTGGAAGACGGGGGGCTTGTCACCCGGACACGGAACCCGGCTGACCGGCGGCAGTTTCACGTGCGTATTACCGAGGCCGGAAATGCCGCCCTCCAGGCGGCCCGCCATGCGGAGACTGCGGTCGTGCCAGCGGACTTCGACGGGTGGGAGACCCTGTCGGAACAGCTCGCCCGGTTTGTGGATTTCTTCCAGCTTCCGCAACAGCGGTCTCCAGGCTCCAACTCCGCTCCCGTGCTCAAGCCCGACCGTGCACCACCCAAGACTTAGGCCTCCCGGGTCGGGGACCCGCACCATCGAGCGCCCGGCAGGGGCGCCCGGAACCTTCGCCAGGGCGGCCCTCCCCGGCCGGGCAGGGACCTGCGCCCGGCAGGATGCTCAGTTTCTCGCGCGTACTTCCAGCAGATGCAGGCCGAGGTTTTCTCCGGTTTCACGGCGACGCTGGCCGATGATGTGGAGCTGTTCTGTGGTCAGATTTCCCTGCAGCTCCCAGCGGTACAGGCCGCCACGCCACGTAACCGGCGGCACCCTGCTCTGGAGCGCACCGACCGGCGCCCTTGCCAATTCTTGAACACTCTTGCCCTCGTACGCTCTATCGAACTTATCGCCTAGATCAGCCTCAATGCAGCCCCTGAGAAGTTGAGTCAGACCCTCGACACGTGCCGGGGAGGCGTCCGCCCACGGACCAGCAAAGCACCTAAGGAACCACGCGACGGGTGGCCCGGCACCTGACGGCCATGCTGAGCGGCATTTGCCCTGAGGTGCCTAGCCGGACAGGCCCACCTTCCGGGGCGGCGCCAGCCCCAGACTCGACCTCGGTGTTGCGCAGATCACACTATATGTTTACTCTTGGTGAGGCCGCAGCGTCGCGGCCTCCGCCTCGTGAAGGGCAGTTAAGAGTCGTGACTGACAAATTCAGCATTCTTGTCCGCGTTGATGTGGAGGACGCCTGCGCCCAGGTCTCGGCCCAGGGCCATGTGACGGCGGAAAACATCCGGGCCCTCTACATGGTTCTAAACCGGGCCAACAATCTGCGTACCGGCTTGGATCTGGAAATAGACATCCGACGCGCCCGTGTCGACCCCGAGGCCCTCGAGCAGCTTCTGGGCTGCGCCCTGACCCACCACCTGCCCCTCAGCATCGATCCATCACAGGCCGACTGCAGGCTCAGCATCCTGCCACCGATCACCGCTGCGTCCACCGGCCCCCTGGAGCTGGCAGCCTGACACCCCTCCCGCCGGCTTCGGGCCGCGGCGCCGGCGGCCGCAAAAGCCCGCGCACACATCGACTTCGAATAACCCGACAAGAACCGCCGCTAAACCGTAGAACGAGCAACTGCCCGGGGCAGGCCCAGTCGCCCTCCTCCGGCGCCCGTGCAGGTCTAGGCGCCCACGCCCTGGCGCCGGATCAGGCCCGCTGGAACCGGATCTGTACTACCTCCGCCGTGGACCGACATCGCGACGGGGTAAGTGATGCGGCACCCGGGCTGATGAGAGTGGGCACGACGAGAATTCTTGCCGGCACCGGCCTGCAGCAGCGCCTCTGACGGCCGTGTCATCCTCTGCCGTGCGCCACAAATAGCAGAGCGGCCGGGGCGTAAGATCAGCCTTACCATCGGCAGACAAACAAGGGAGACTCTCATGTTGCTTTGGATAGCCATCATCATCGCTGTTCTCTGGCTCCTCGGCTTGCTCGGCGGCATCGGCGGCGGACTCATTCACCTGCTGTTGGTTATTGCCGTGGTCGTCCTGATCTTCCACTTCATCCGCGGCAGGTCCCGCGCGTAAGCACGAACTGCATTGCGCCGCCGCGTCTGCCGAGCTCGTCGGGCCGGTGCCTTCTGTGCTCCCTTCCCGATCCCGATTGTTCCTGGCCAAAACCACAACGGCGACCGCGACGGCGGCCAGGCATGGGCCATACGGGTTTTACCGATCTGGGTCCACAGGTGCAGGCCTACCGGGCGTGTTCCTTCGATTCGAGGGCCTGCCAGGCGCTTCCCCGCTGCGTCCGGCGAGGATTTCTGCCGCCCTTGACTTTCGTCCCGGGTGAGGCCACTGTGGGGTCCCGAGGG